>NZ_JBEXUP010000138.1:0-22676 GCF_040614375.1 Nonomuraea sp. NPDC005983 | reverse complement strand
GCCCGACCGCCCCGCCACCGCCGGTTCCACGCCCGGCCGCAGCGCGCCCAACGGTTCAGCGCCGGGCGGTTCCACCGGCGGCGCGTCCTTCGCCGGGCCGATGCGGTTGGAGGACTGCTGGCTGGAAGCGTTCGTGGCGCAGAGCCCCGAACTGGCGGCGGAGCTGGCCGAACGGGTGCTGGGGCCGCTGGCGGAGATCGGGCCGGTGGAGCGCGAGCGGCTGCTGGAGACGGCCCGGACGCACCTGGCCGGAGACGGCGCGATCGCCGAGACCGCCGCAGCGCTCTACTGCCACCGCAACACGATCCAGCACCGGTTCGCCCGCTTCAGGCAGCTCACCGGCCGCGACATCCGCGCCCCGCAGGACGCCGCCGTCATCGCCCTCGCGCTACGCGCAGCCGCCCTCCACCCAGAGACGTGACGGCAGCACAGCCGGTGGGAGTTACGGGGTTTCGTCGCGGAGCTTCTTCAGCAAGGTGATGTCCTCGCGGTGCTTGTCTCCCTTGCCAGGGGTTTCGATGCAGATGGGCACCCCGGCGACGGCGGGGTGGCGCATCAGGTCGGCGAACGGCCGGCTGCCGATGTGGCCCGCGCCGATGTTCTCGTGCCGGTCTCTCTTGGAGCCGCACGTGTCCTTGGAGTCGTTGGCGTGGACGAGCTTCAACCGACCGGGAGCGATCTTGTGCAGCGCGTCGAACGTCTCCTGGACCCCGCCCTCGGCCGCCAGATCGTGGCCGGCCGAGAACGCGTGGCAGGTGTCGAGGCAGACGGTCGCCCGCGGATGCCAGTCGAGGGCCGCCAGGTACGGCTCCAGATCCTGGACGGTGGCGCAGAGCACCGTCCCCTGGGCCGCCATCGGTTCGAGCAGCAGGTCGGGCCCGCCGTCGGGGATCTCGTCGAGCAGCGGCAGCAGGTGCTCGTGGACCTGCCGCATCGCGTCGTCGCGCGACTGCGTGACCGCGGACCCGGTGTGCACCACGACCCCCTTGGCCCCGGTCTCGACGCCGCGCCTGAGCGTGTGGCGGACCACGGCGACGGAGTTGGCGAGCGTCTCGGGGTTGGGCGAGCCGAAGTTGACCAGATGCGGGACGTGGATGAAGGTCTCGACGCCCGACTCGGCCAGCTTGGCGTCCTCGTCGGGCTTGCCCGCGGTGAGCGCCCACCCGCGCGGGTTGGTGACGAACACCTGGATCATCTCGGCGCCGATCTCGGCCATGTACTTGAGGCCGCCCGTTGCCAGGCCGCCCGTGACGAACACGTGTCCGCCGATCAGGGATTTCGGGGTCATGATGGCTCTCAGTCTAGGGGCAGCGGACGACAATTCCGCGACGGCTCACATCGCCTCGCAGCGGGCGGACCGACACGTCAGAGGCCGTCCGAAGAAGCTCCGGTTGAGCCGGCACCGCCGATCCGGCAGGGCCCCGGACAGGGCCGCGCCGCCCGTACGAAGGCGCGGCGGGAGGGCGGTACGGCGGAGGAGGGCGCGTAGGTTGGAGCATGACACGAAAAGTTCTGGCCAACCGCAGGACCAGTTGGGAGTTCTTGCGGATGGACCGGGCACGACGCCGATGTGTGTACTGCTGACATGCCCAACACGCTCGCCGACTTCAACGCGCGCGACCCTGCCTCCGCCGAGGAGGAGCTGCTTGCCTGCTGCGCCTCCCGCGTCTTCGCCAGGGCCGTCGCGTCGCGGCGCCCGTACCAGGACCTCGCCCGGCTGACGGCCGCCGCCGACTCCACCGTGCGCGGCCTGAGCTGGCCGGACGTCCTGGAGGCGCTGAGCGCCCACCCCAGGATCGGGGAGCGCGGCGACGGCGACGGCAGGGAGGCCTCGTGGTCCCGCCAGGAGCAGTCGGGCGTGGAGGACGGCCTGCGCGCCGCGCTCGCCGAGGGCAACCGCGTCTACGAGGACCGCTTCGGCCACGTCTACCTGATCTGCGCCACCGGCCTGACGGGCGCGCAGATGCTCGGCAGGCTCCGCGAACGGCTGGCCAACGACGAGCGGACGGAACGGGAGACCGTCCGCGACGAACTGGCCAAGATCACCACGCTGCGGATGGCCAAGCTGGTGGGGGAGGCGGGCCGGTGAGCTTCTCGACGCACGTGCTGGACGCGGTCACCGGACGTCCCGCAGCCGGGGTCCAGGTGCGGCTGGAGCACCAGGGCGGCGTGGTCGCCGAGGGCCGCACCGACGAGGACGGCCGGATCAAGGGCTGGAACCCGGGCGCGGGTATCCACCGCGTCGTCTTCGACACCGGCGCCTACCTGAAGGACACCTTCTACCCCGAGGTCGTGATCACCTTCACCGTCACCGACCCGGCCGAGCACTACCACGTGCCGCTGCTGCTCAGCCCGTTCGCGTACTCCACCTACCGAGGGAGCTAACCGTGTCGGTCATTCTCGGCCCCAACCGCTACGGCAAGGCGGAGACCAGGCTGGTCCGCGTCGTCAGGGACGGCGACGTCCACCACCTCAAGGACGTCAACGTCAGCACCTCTCTCTCCGGCGACATGGAGGCAGTCCACCTGAGCGGCGACAACGCCGCCGTGCTGCCGACCGACACGCAGAAGAACATCGCCTACGCCTTCGCCAGGAAGCACGGCATCGACCAGATCGAGGACTTCGCCCTCCTGCTGGCCAGGCACTACGTGGACGCGTACCCGTCGATCCACCACGCCAGGGTGGAGATCGACGAGTACGCCTGGGACCGCATCCCGGTCGCGGGCGGCGAACGGCACTCGTTCGTGCGCGGCACCGGCGAGGTGCGCACCTGCGTCGTCCACCACGACAGGGACGGCCGCGCCACCGTCGTGTCGGGCCTGAAGGACCTGGTCGTGCTCAACTCGACCGGCTCGGAGTTCCACGGCTTCCTCGCGGACGAGTACACCACCCTCCAGCCGACCACCGACCGCGTCCTGGCCACGGCCGTCGCCGCCCGGTGGCGGCACGTGGACGAGACGTCCTCCTTCGGCAAGTCGTACGGCGAGGCGCGCAGGTGCCTGCTGGAGGCGTTCGCGCAGACGCACAGCCTCTCCCTCCAGCAGACGCTGTACGCGATGGGCGAGCGGGTGCTGAACACCTGCCCGGAGATCTGCGAGATCAGGCTCGCGATGCCGAACAAGCACCACTTCCTCGTGGACCTGTCGCCGTTCGGGCTGGACAACGAGAACGAGGTGTTCCACGTCGCGGACCGTCCGTACGGGCTCATCGAGGGCAGCGTCCTGCGCGACGACGCGCGTGACGCCGGATTCGCCTGGGAGTAGGACGATGGACTTCTTGCGCCCCACGACGTGGGAGGAAGCGCTGGCCGCCAAGGCGGAGCAGCCGGAGGCGGTGCCCATCCAGGGCGGCACCGACGTGATGGTCGAGATCAACTTCGACGTCCGCCGGCCACCCGCGCTGCTGGACCTCAACCAGGTGGCCGAGCTGCGGGAGTGGTCGCTGGAGGACGGCACCTACCGGGTGGGGGCGGGGGTCCCGTACGTGCGGATCATCGAGGAGTTGGGCGGGCCGCTGCCGGGGCTCGCCCAGGCCTCCCGGACGGTCGGCTCGCCGCAGATCCGCAACCGCGGCTCCGTCGGCGGCAACCTGGGCGCGGCGTCACCGGCGGGCGACAGCCACCCGCCCCTGCTGGCCGCCGACGCGGTCGTCGAGGTGGAGTCGCGGGCGCGCGGCGTCCGGATGATCCCGGCGTCCGGCTTCTACCTGGGGGTCAAGCGGTCGGCGCTCCAGCCGGACGAGCTGATCAGGGCGTTTCACCACAAGCCCGCGACCGGGCCGCAGTACTTCTCCAAGGTCGGCACCCGCAACGCCATGGTGATCGCGGTCTGCTCGTTCGCCGTCGCGCTGCACCCGGACGAGCGGCGCGTCGGCACCGGCATCGGCTCCGCCGCGCCGACCCCGCGCCGCGCGGTGGAGGCCGAGGAGTTCCTGCGCGCCGAACTCGACTGGGACGCCCCCCTCGCCCCGGCGTTGCTGCGCCGCTTCGCCGAGCTGTGCTCGCAGGCCGCCTCGCCGATCGACGACGTGCGCGGCACCGCCGGATACCGCAGGCACGCCATCGGCGTGATGGCCCGCCGCACGCTCACCTGGGCGTGGAACGACTACCTCGGAAGGAGGGCCGCCTGATGCGCGTCACCTTCACCGTCAACGGCCGCGAGGAGTGCGTGGACGACGTGTGGGAGGGCGAGAGCCTTCTCTACGTGCTGCGCGAGCGGGTCGGCCTGCCGGGCTCGAAGAACGCCTGCGAGCAGGGCGAGTGCGGGTCCTGCACGGTCTACCTGGACGGCACCCCGGTCTGCGCCTGCCTGGTCGCCGCCGGGCAGGCCGAGGGCCGGCAGGTGCGCACCGTGGAGGGGCTCGCCACCGGCGACAGGCTCGACCCGGTGCAGGAGGCGTTCGTCGAGTGCGGGGCCGTACAGTGCGGCTTCTGCACGCCGGGCCTGATCGTGCAGGCGCACGACCTCATCGAGCGGGTGGACCGGCCGTCCGACGCGGAGATCCGCGAGGCGCTCGCGGGGAACCTGTGCCGCTGCACGGGCTACGAGAAGATCCTGGACGCGGTACGGCTGGCCGCCGAGCGAAAGGCGGCGACCAGGTGAGTGAGCAGGTGAGCGGCGAGGTGAGCGGCGAGGTGAGCGGCGAGGTGAGCGGCGAGGTGAGCGGCGAGGTGAGCGGCGAGGTGAGCGACTGGGCCGGCGCTCAGCCCGGGGACCTGGTGAGCGGCCGGGGACGTGGCGGGGCTCCCGGCCGGGTGGTGCTGATCGAGAACGCGTACCTCGCCCCGGTCGTCGGCCCAGAGATCACGTCCGGATATATCCGGATCGAAGGTGATCGGATAGTCGAGGTGGCGGCAGGACCCGCGCCCGAGGCCCCCGGCGCGACCCGCATCGACGGCACCGGCTGCCTGGCCACCCCCGGCCTGGTCAACACCCACCACCACCTGTACCAGTGGGCCTCGCAGGGCCTCGCCCAGGACGCCACGCTCTTCGAATGGCTGGTGGCGCTCTACCCGGTGTGGGCCGCCATGGACGCCGACGTCGTCAAGGGCGCGGCGACGGCCGGGCTCGGCCACCTGGCCCTGTCGGGTTGCACGACGTCCAGCGACCACCACTACGTCTTCCCCAAAGGCCGGGGCGACCTGTTCGCCGCCGAGATCGAGGCGGCGCGCGAGCTGGGCATCCGCTTCCACCCGGCGCGCGGCTCGATGGACAGGGGACAGTCGAAGGGCGGCCTGCCACCGGACGTCGTCGTCGAGCGGCTCGACGAGATCCTCACCGCCACCGCCGAAGCCGTCGGCGCCTACCACGACCCGTCGTTCTCCTCGAAGCTGCGGGTCGCCGTCGCGCCGTGCTCGCCGTTCTCGGCGAGCGCCGAGCTGATGACCGAGACCGCCGCCCTGGCCAGGTCCGAAGGAGTGCGGCTGCACACGCACCTGGCCGAGACGGTGGACGAGGAGGAGCACTGCCGGGCGCAGTTCGGCGCGCGCCCGGCCGCCTACCTGGACAAGCTCGGCTGGCTCGGCCCGGACGTGTGGGTCGCGCACGCGGTGCACCTGAGCGACGCCGACATCGACAGGTTCGCCGCCACCGGCACCGGCACCGCGCACTGCCCTTCGTCCAACGGGCGGCTGGGCGCGGGGATCGCCCGGGTGTCGGAGATGCTGCGCCGGGGGGCCAACGTCGGGCTCGGCGTCGACGGCAGCGCCTCCTCCGAGCTGACGGCGCTCGCCGGGGAGATGCGGCAGGCGCTGCTGTTCCAGCGGGCCAGGTACGGGCCGACGGCGCTGACCGCCCGGCAGGCCCTGGAACTGGCCACGATGGGCGGCGCGCGCAACCTCGGCCGCCAGGACGAGCTGGGCTCCCTGGAAGCGGGCAAACTGGCCGACATCGCGCTCTGGCGGATGGACGGGCCCTTCGCGAGCGCCGTCGCCGACCCAGTCTTCGCGCTGGCCCTCGCGTCCGGGCAGCCGCCCCTTGCGCGACTGCTGGTCGGCGGCGAGACGATCGTCGAGGACGACGAGCTCAGAACCGTCGCGCAGGACGAGGCGGGACGCGCCGGAGCACAGGCGCACCGACGCCTGCTGCGGCTGGCCGAACAGCACGGGGTAACCCGCGAACCCACTCCACCGGACCGCGAGCCGAAGCCCCCGGCGCCATCAGCCCGCAGATCGACGCCGCCGATCGACGAAGGCCGCGTACTCCCGTGAGGGCCTCGGCAGCAGGGCCGGCTTGGGGGCTAGGCCGACAGCTCCCGTTCCAGCGGGGTCCTGAAGCGGGGCGTCACCTTCACCCCGTCGAGCCAGGACGCGAGGCCCGCCACCTGCGCCTCGATGGCGGCTTTGGCGTCGGAGCCCACGTCCGAGAGCAGGCGCCACGCGATCTCGCCGTCGCGCCGCTGCGCCCAGCCGCCCACGACCTCGCCGTTCCACCACACCGTCGGCCCGACGTTGCCGCTCCGGTCGAACAACTCGGCCCGGTGCGCCTGCGGCAGGTACCAGTCGCGCGCCTGCCAGCCCATCGGGGTCGGGTCGAGCGCGGGCAGCAGCGCGGCCCACGGCTGCGGTGGCGGCGGCTCGTCGAGGTCGCCGGGCAGGACGTAGCCGGTGCCCTCGTCGAGGGAGACCGCCGCCGCGCCGACCGCGGCCAGCGCCCTGCGGACGTCGCCCAGCGCCCATCCCGTCCACCACTTGAGGTCGGCCTCCGTACCGGGGCCGAACGCGGCCAGCCAGCGCCGCACCAGCTCCGCCTGCGCCTCGTGCGCGGTCAGCTCGGCCATCGCCGGGGCCACGCCCCACCGGTGCTGCCCGCTGATCCACGAACCCGCCGGGCGGCCGCGCCGCACGAGGAGGCCCTCCATCGCCATCACCGGCAGCAGCCGGGTGCCGATGCTGTGCACGGCCTCGTACGGCTTGCCGACGGCCACCCGCACCTGCTCGCGCAGCCGCGGCTCCAGCGCGCCCAATTCGGCGGCCGTGGCCTCGCCCGCCTCCGCGAGCAACCGGAGCACCGACGCCTCGACGTCTTTGAGCCACGGGTCGTGCCAGCCGCCCTCGGCCAGCAGCTTCAGCAGCGACCTGCGCTCCTTCACGGCGATCGCGAACGTCGAGGAGTGGTGGACCACCGGCACCAGACCGGCCGGGACCACGAAGACAGTCCGCCGCATGCCGGTCATCCGCACCAGCGTGCGGTCGTCGTAGAGCGCCCGCTCGACCGGCTCGGGGCCGGGCGCCTCCAGCCGCGCGCCCGCCGACAGGAACACCGTCGCCGGGTCGGTGGCGTGCAGCGCCACCACCGACTCCGCGGCCTCCTCCACGTTCGCCGCCTTCGCAGCGAGCCGATGCCGCACGCCCAGCCGGGATCGCCTCTGCCACGCCGAGATCCGCACGCCGCCCCTCTTCCCGTGCCCTTGCCTGCTTTCCGCGCGGCAGAGCACGTCACTCACACTGCCGCACGGCGCAGCGTAGACGACGCCTGCGACAACTTCCGCGGGAGCGACCGCCGCGAGGTCGAGGCGTTGGCGGGGGAGGTGTGATGATGGGTCGTCCCCGGCACGCCTTCCTGCCCGCTCGCACCGGGCAGGAAGGCGCGTCCGCCCATTGTTCATGATCGTGCAGGAGTTCGCAGTGGTTCAGCACGTCCTTGTCGCCCCCGACAAGTTCAAGGGTTCCCTCACGGCGGCCGAAGTGGCGTCCAGGGTGTCGGCGGGCCTCGGCGTCCCGACGGTCGAGCTGCCCGTCGCCGACGGCGGCGACGGCACCGTGGACGCGGTCGTGGCCTGCGGCTTCACCCGCGTCACCGTCGAGGTCACCGGCCCCACCGGCCTCCCCGTGCCGGCCTCCTACGCCTGGCGTCCTGCCGGCCCGTCCGACAGCCCGTCCGACAGCAGGGCGACCGCCGTCGTGGAGCTGGCCGAGGCGTCCGGGCTGCGCCGCCTGCCGGGGGGCCTCGAGCCGCTCACCGCCACGAGCCATGGCACCGGTCAGCTCATCGCCGACGCCGTCCGGCGGGGAGCCCAGCGGATCGTGCTGGGCCTGGGCGGCAGCGCCTCCACCGACGGGGGAGCGGGCATGGTCCAGGCACTGGGAGCCCGGCTGCTCGACGCCGACGGCGACGACCTCGGGCACGGCGGCGCCGAGCTTCGCCGCCTCGAGCGGATCGACCTGACCGGGTTCACCGATCTGTCCGGCGTCGAGGTCGTGGTGGCCAGCGACGTGGACAACCCGCTGCTCGGCCCGCACGGCGCGGCGGCCGTCTACGGCCCGCAGAAGGGGGCGACGCCGGAGGACGTCCAGGTCCTGGAGGCCGCCCTGTCGCGGTTCGCCGCCGTCGCCACGCAGACCCACGGGCTCCTCGGCGCGGTCGAGCACGACGACACCCCCCGCGCGATGGGCGTCGCCGGCGCCCCCGGCGCCGGGGCGGCGGGCGGCGTCGGCTTCGCCGCGCTGGCCTTCCTGCACGCGGAGATCCGCCCGGGCATCGACTACCTCCTCGACCTGCTCGGCTTCGGCGACCTCGTCGAAGACGCCCGCCTGGTGATCACCGGCGAGGGGTCGCTGGACGAGCAGACGCTGCGCGGCAAGGCTCCTGTCGGCGTCGCCCAGGCCGCCGCCAAGGCGGGGGTCCCGGTGGTGGCGGTCTGCGGGCGGCGCACGCTGTCCGACTCCGATCTCGCCGCCGCGGGCATCGAGGCCGCCTACGCCCTCACCGACCTGGAGCCGGACCCCGACCGGTGCATGGCGGAGGCCGGAGCCCTCCTGGAACGGCTGGCGGCCCGGATAGCCGCCGACCGGCTGTGAACCGGCGGGTGGTGCGGGGCGGCTGTCGAGGGTAATCACTGGTCGCGGGGAAGGGGAGGTGTCAGGTGAGCGGCACTGGTGAGGGGTACGACCTGGTGGTCCGGTCGCGCAGGACCGTCACGGCCGACGGGGAGCGGGCCGCGGCCGTCGCCGTGCGCGCGGGGAAGATCGTGGCGCTGCACGCGTACGCGGACGCCCTGGATGCGGCGGAGGACGTCGACCTGCGCGACCTCGCCCTGCTCCCCGGGCTGGTCGACACGCATGTGCACGTCAACGAGCCCGGACGGACCCACTGGGAGGGCTTCGCCTCGGCCACCAGGGCGGCCGCCGCGGGCGGGGTCACCACGATCCTCGACATGCCGCTGAACTCGATCCCGCCCACCGTCAGCGTGGAGGCGCTGGACGTCAAGCTGCGGGCCGCCGAGGGGCGCTGTCACGTGGACGTCGGATTCTGGGGCGGCGCGATCCCCGGGAACGTCAAGGAGCTCAGGGCGCTGCACGACCGCGGGGTCCACGGCTTCAAGTGCTTCCTGTCGCCCTCCGGGGTGGACGAGTTCCCCGCGCTCACCCTGGCGGAGGCGCGGCAGGCGATGGAGGAGATCGCCGGGTTCGGCGGCCTCATGGTGGTCCACGCCGAGGACCCGGCGCTCCTCGGCGAGCCAGCCGGCCCGACATATCCGGAATTTCTGGAATCGCGGCCGGGTGAGTCGGAGCGCAGCGCGGTCGAGCAGGTGGTCCTGCTCGCCAGGGAGACCGGGGCCAGGGTGCACATCCTGCACGTCTCCAGCGCCGACTGCCTGGACGTGCTGGAAGCCGCCCAGGCCGACGGGCTCCCCGTGACCGCCGAGACCTGCCCCCACTATCTGGCGCTGACCGCCGAGCAGGTGCCCGACGGCGACACCGGTTACAAGTGCTGCCCGCCCATCCGCCCGGCCGCCAACCGCGACCGCCTCTGGGACGGCCTGGCCAGGGGCGTCCTGAGCTGCGTGGTCTCCGACCACTCGCCCTCGACGGCCGATCTCAAGGTGCCGGACTTCGCCGCTGCCTGGGGTGGCATCTCCTCCCTGCAACTCGGGTTGCCGATCATCTGGACGGAGGCGTCCCGCAGGGGGTTCGGCCTGGACGCGGTGGTCCGCTGGATGTCCACCCATCCGGCGGCGATCGCTGAAATATCCGGAAAAGGTGCGATAAAGCCGGGCAACGACGCCGATCTGGTGGCCTTCGACCCGTCCGCCGACAACACCGTCGACGCCCACCGGCTCCACCACAAGAACCCCGTCACGCCCTACCACGGGCGCACTCTCAAGGGCGCCGTCCACACCACCTGGCTACGAGGCAGCCCCACCGGCGCCGTCCCGCACGGCGCCCTCCTGCTCCGAGACCACTGACCGGCGCCGTCCCCGCACGACGCCTTCCTGCTCCGAGACCGCCGGCCGACGCCGTCCCGCACGGCGCGCCTTCCCGATGGGAGAGCATCGGATGCCACGCTTCACCGACCTGCCCGACCTGGCGCTCCGCACGTTCGGCGGGTCGGTCGTCGCCGCCAGCGACGAGTCCTTCGCGGAGAAGGAGAACCTGATCCGTCCCGGACGTCCCGCGTTCCGGGCGGAGACGTTCGGGCACAAGGGGCAGGTCTACGACGGATGGGAGACCCGGCGTCGCCGCGAGCCTGGCCACGACTGGGCGATCGTCCGGCTCGGGCTGCCGGGCGTGGTGCGCGGGGTGGTCATCGACACGGCCTGGTTCAAGGGCAACTACCCGCCACACGCCTCGGTCGAGGCCGCCGAGGTCGGGGGCCATCCGTCGCCCGCCGAGCTGGGAGCCGCCCGCTGGACGGAGATCGTCCCGAGGAGCGGCCTGGAAGGTGACGCCGAGCACCACTTCGACGTGGCCGACAGCGCCCGGTACACCCACATCCGGCTGAACATGTATCCCGACGGGGGGATCGCCCGGTTGCGAGTGCACGGCGAGGTCCGTCAGGACCTGTCCGTCTACGACGGCCTCAGCCTGGACCTGGCCGCGCTGCAGAACGGCGGGCTCGTCACCGCCTGCTCCAACGCGTTCTACTCCTCGCCCAACAACGCCCTCGCCCCCGGGCTGGCCCGCCACCAGGCGGAGGGCTGGGAGACCGCGCGCCGCCGCGAGGAGGGCAACGAGTGGCTGGTCATCCGCCTGGCCGGGCGCGGGCTCGTCACGCTGGCCGAGATCGACACCACGAACCTGCTGTTCAACGCCCCCGGCTGGCTGTCGATGACGGGCCTCGACGGCGACCAGGAGACCGAACTGCTTCCCCGGACCCGGCTCCAGCCCGACACCCCGCACCGCTTCCGGCTCGCCCCCGCAGGCCCCGTGACGCACGTCCGAGTCGACATCTACCCGGACGGCGGCCTGGCCAGAGTGCGCCTACACGGCCACCTGGCCTGAGCCCGCGCGCCCGGCCTGGGCTGGAGGGTGCACAGGTGTCCGCGCCGCCTCCCTGCCGCCTCCCTGCCGGTCACTGCCAGAGGAACACCTGGGCGCCGGCGGGGCGTTCGCTGTTCGGGGTCGGGCGCTGGAAGTGGACCACGCCGTCGCCCACCAGCTTGCGCACCTGCACCTTGAAGCCGAGCTGCTCCAACTCGCGCTTGGCGTCGTTGACGTTCTTGCCCATCACCGCGGGCACCAGCCGGACGTCCTGGTCGTCGCGGCCCTCGTTGTCGCCGCGGGTCCAGTAGTCCCAGAAGTCGGTCTGGCAGCGAGCCACGGTGATCATCGCGGCCGCTCCCCGGTTGACCTCAGCCTTGGCCTTCGGCGACTGGGCGATGACCGTGCAGGGCTCGGCGTCGTCGTCGACCTCGTTGACCTGCACCTGGAAGCCCTGCTGCCCCAGGTAGGCGGCGGCCTCGTCCTTCGGCATGCCGCCGACGTCGGGCATCACCATGCCCGCGCTGACGTAGATGTTGACCCGGGTGCCTTCCTTGACCCTCTCGCCGACCTGCGGCGAGGTCCGGATCACCTTGTCGCGCTCGATCTGCTGGTCCGCCAGCCGCTTGACCTGGCCCACGGTCAGCCCCGCGTTGGCGACGGCGATGCGGGCGTCGGCCGCGGACATGCCCTCGACCTTCGGCACCACGATCCGCTTGGGGCCGAGCGAGGGCACCAGCGTGATCACCGCGCCGCTCTCGACCTCCTGCTTGGCGACCGGGTCGGTGCTCAGCACCAGGCCCTCGGCGATCTTCTCGTCGTACTGGCCCTCGGCCTCGCGCACCTGGAAGCCGAGCCCGGTGACGTTCTGCTTGGCCGCCGCCAGGTTCTTGCCGACCAGGTCGGGGACGGCGACGTAGGCGGTCTGGGAGAAGTACCAGCCCGTCAGCGCCACCGCCACCACCATCACGCCGGCGAGCACCACCAGGAACCAGTTCGGCCTGAACCCGGAGCTCTTACGCGGCTCGGGCGGCGGCGCGACCTCGGTGCGCGGTTGGATCAGCGTGTGCGCCGGCGCCACCGGCGGCCTGGTCTGAGGAGGGTGGGAGTGCGCCCCGGAGTGGACGCCCGAGTGCGCGCCCGAGTGCGACAGCGGCGGGTTCGTCAGCCTGGGCAGCATCCGGTGCGCGTCGACGGCCGCCACCAGCATCGCCGTCGCGTCGGCCGGACGGTCCTGCGGCTCGCGGGCCGTGGCGTGCGTCACCAGCGTGTCGATCAGCGGCGGCACCTCGGGCAGCAGCGACGACGGCGGCGGGACCGTGTCGTGGACGTGCCGGTAGGCCACCGACATCGGTGTCTCGCCGTCGTACGGCTGCTGGCCCGTGACCAGCTCGAACAGCATGATGCCCGCGGCGTAGACGTCGCTGCGCACGTCGGCGCCGCCGGTCGTCACCTGCTCGGGCGACATGTAGCCGATCGTGCCGATCATCACGCCTGTGCGGGTCTGGTTGGTGGCCTCGATCGCCCTCGCCAGACCGAAGTCCACGACCTTGACGCGGCCGTCGCCGGTCAGCAGGACGTTCTCCGGCTTCACGTCGCGATGGACCATCCCGGCCTGGTGCGCGGCCCCCAGCGCGGCGAGCACCGGGATCATGATCTCCAGCGCCTCGCGGGCGGGCAGCCTGCCGCGCTCGCGCAGGATGTCGCGGAGCGTCTTGCCCGGCACGTACTCCATCGACAGGTAGACGACGTCGCCGTCGGTGCCCTGGTCGAAGACGTGCACCACGTTGGGGTGCGAGAGGCTGGCGACGGACTTCGCCTCGCCGATGAAGCGCCGCACGAACGCGGGGTCCGCGGCCAGCGAGCCGTGCATGACCTTCAGCGCGACCGTACGATCAAGCCGTATGTCCAGCGCGAGGTAGACGGTCGCCATCCCGCCCCTGGCGATGCGGGACTCGATGCGGTAGCGCCCATCGATAAGTCGCCCGACCAAGGGGTCCGCCGTCGTCGTGTCCACCCCGCTGAGTTTACGGGCGTTTCGCTACTGGCAGGGCCTGACCACCCGAAACCGATGCCGAGCCGTGCCCCTTGGAACGCGCCCACCACGAAGGGAGCGGGACATAACGATCCGTCCACCGCACCAACATCACCACACCCCGCCGAACGGACCCATGCGCGGGAACGAACGCCCGGCCGGCGACGGGGTGACACCCCTCTCCGGGAGAGGAGCGCAAGGTGGTTCCGAGCGGGACGCCCCCTCCTGCCGGCGGGGCCGGAGGGGGCCAGGGGCAGGGGCGTTGGTGCGGGGTTCAGGGCGTGGTCGGGGAGGACGCCTCGGCGTAGCGGCGGCGGGGGATGCGGCCTGCCTGGTGGGCGAGCCGCCCGGCCTGGACGGCCGCCTTCATGGCCGCCGCCATCAGGTCGGGCCGCTGCGCCCTGGTGACCGCCGTCGCCAGGAGGACGGCGTCGCAGCCCAGCTCCATCGCCAGCGCCGCGTCGCTCGCCGTCCCGATGCCCGCATCGAGGATCACCGGCACCGAGGCGGCCTCCACGATCAGCTCGATGTTGTGCGGGTTGCGGATGCCGAGCCCGGACCCGATGGGCGCGCCGAGCGGCATCACGGCCGCGCAGCCCGCCTGCTCCAGCCGCCGGGCGAGCGCGGGGTCGTCGCCGATGTACGGCAGCACCACGAAGCCCTCGGACACGAGCCGCTCCGCCGCGTCGAACGTCTCGATCGGGTCGGGCAGCAGTGTCCGCTCGTCGGCGATGACTTCCAGCTTGACCCAGTCGGTGCCGAGCGCCTCGCGCGCCAGCCGGGCCGTCAGCACCGCCTCCCCGGCCGTGAAGCAGCCCGCCGTGTTCGGCAGCACCCTGATGCCGCGCTCGCGCAGCACGTCCAGGACGGAGCCGCGGGCCGACGGGTCCAGCCGCCGCATGGCGACCGTGGTCAGCTCGGTGCCGGACGCGACCAGCGCCTGGTCGAGCACCTCCAGCGAGGGCGCGCCGCCCGTCCCCATGATCAGCCGGGACGAGAACTTCTCCCCGCCGATGATCAGGTCATCCACCTTGCACCGCCGTGAGCACCTCGACGGTGTCGCGGTCGCTGAGCGCCGTCGTCTCCCAGGTGCTCCGCGTCACCACCTCGCCGTTCACCGCGACCGCCACGCCGGTGGTGGCGGTCGTCAGGGTCTGGACGGCCTGCGCCACGGTGATGCCGTCGGGCACCTCCTGGGCGGCCCCGTTGATCGTCACATTCATGAAATATCCCGATATCTCAGGGGTGAGCAGAGCTGCGCCAGCTCGCTCTCCTCGCCTTGCAGCATGGCCGCGGTGAGCGGAGCGAGCAGCACCCCGCCGCGGTGGTGGCCGGTGGCCAGATGCAGCCCCGGCGTCGCGCTCGGCCCGATCAGCGGCACGTTGTCAGGCGTGCCGGGACGCAGCCCGGCCACCATCTCGGCCACCTCCAGCTCGGTGACGCCGGGCACCAGCTCGCGGGCGTCGCGCAGCAGCTCGTACACGCCGCCCGCCGTCACCCGCCGGTCGAACCCGAGCTCCTCCTGCGTGGCCCCCACGACCAGCTCGCCGTCGCCCCGCGGCACCAGGTACACAGACGCGCCGTGCACGGTGCCGCGCACGCACCGCCCGAGCAGCGGCTGGGGGGACCGCAGCCGCATGATCTGCCCCTTGACCGGCCGGACGGGCACCTCGGCCAGCTCGGCGCTCCACGCCCCCGCCGCCAGGACGACCCGCTCCGCCCGGATCTCCCCAGGCACGTCGCCGCCTCCCGGGATCTCCGCAGGGACGCCGTGGCCGGGCCCGATCGCCGTGGGCACACCGTGGCCAGGCGTGGTCTCCGGCGGGCCGGGCGGGGCCAGCCGCACGCCTGTGACCGCACCGCCCTCGCGGATCAGCTCGGTGACGCGCGCCCGCACGAGGGGCACGCCCCGCCGCTCCAACGCGACGAGCAGCGCGGCGGTCACGCGGCGCGGGTCCACCCACGCGTCGCCGGGGGCCAGCACGCCGCCACGGACGGACGGCGCCAGCATCGGCTCCAGACGGCGGCACTCGCGCCCGGTGAGCCGCTCGACCGGCAGCCCCAGCTTCTCCATGAACGTGGCCAGCTCGTCGAGCGCGGCCAGGTCGTCAGCCCCGAACGCCACGTCGAGAGTCCCGTCGGAGCGGAGATCCAGCCCGCCGGCCTCGGCAGTGGGGAGCGCGGAGGAGCCGAGCACCCCGGCACGGGGGCCGGGCCCGCCTTCGGCGCAGGGCCCCGGGGCGGGGCGGGCGAGGCCGGTGGTCGGGAGGCCGGCGTCGGCGATGAGGTCGGCGGCGAAGGACGGCCACCTGCGCAGAGCCGCCATCCCCAGGCGGAGCAGTGGCTCCTCGGTGTAGGTGACCTCGCTGACCGGCGCCAGCATGCCCGCCGCCGCGTGCGACGCGCCCGAGGCCGGAGCCGGGTCGACGACGGTCACCGGGCGGCCGGCGCGGGCCAGGCGCCAGGCCACCGACAGCCCGATGATCCCGCCACCCACCACGACCTGCATGTCCGCTCCCTTCGCCGGCATGATCCGGATCAGGTGTCTTGCGGTCGAAGGCCCGGTCAAGCCTTCCTCTCAGCCCGGTAACGGCCGGACTCCCGCGCGTCTTACGTCTTCAGCCTAAGGCCTCGGGGCCACGCGCCGGCACGGGCCCCGTTATGGTCATGAACGTGAGACATGTCGTGGTGGTGGGAGCGGGGCTGGCCGGGCTCCGCAGCGTCGAGGCGCTGCGCGGACGCGGGTTCGACGGCAGGATCACTCTGATCGGTCAGGAGCGGCATCGCCCCTACGACCGTCCGCCGCTGTCCAAGGCGGTGCTGCTCGGAACCGCCGACTCCAGCTTCGTCGACGCCGACCTCGACGCCCTGGGAGTGGACTTCTGGCCGGGCGTCTCGGCCAAGGCGCTGCGCGAGGGCGTCGTGGAGACCACCGAGGGCGAGCTGGGCTACGACCACCTCGTCATCGCCACCGGAGCCGACCCGATCACGCTGCCCGGAGACGGGCCGCAACACGTCCTGCGGACCCTCGACGACGCGCTCGAACTGCGCGCCAGGCTCGTCCGGGGAGCGCGGGTGGCGGTCATCGGCGCGGGCTGGATCGGCGCCGAGGTGGCGACGGCGGCCCGCCGCGCCGGCTGCGCGGTCACCGTGATCGAGGCCGGGCCCACCCCGCTCGTCCACGCCGTCGGCGCCGAGATCGGCGCCCGCACCCAGCCCTGGTACGAGGGCATCGACCTGCGGCTCGAGACGATGGTGGCGTCCGTCGACGAGGGCGGCGTCGAGCTGGTCGGCGGCGAGTTCGTCGACGCGCACGTGGTGGTCACCGGCATCGGGGTGCGCCCGGCGGTCGAGTGGCTCGCCGGCGCCGACCTCGACCTGCACAACGGCGTCGTCACCGACGAGCGCCTGCGCACGTCCATGCCGGGCGTGCTCGCGGTGGGCGACTGCGCGGCGTGGTGGTCGCGCCGCTACGGGACGAGGCTGCGGGTCGAGCACTGGGACACCGCGCTCAACGCCCCCGAGGTGGCCGCGGCCACCATCCTGGGCGAGGAGGCGGTGTACGACCCGGTTCCGTACTTCTGGTCGGAGCAGTTCGGGCACATGGTGCAGTACGCCGGGCACCATCCGGCGGGCGAGCGCCTGCTCTACCGGGGCGAGGCAGGCGGCAAGTGGTCGGCCTGCTGGCTCACCGCCGACGACACCCTCGCCGCGGTGCTCGCCGTCGACCGCCCCCGGGACCTCGTCCAGGGGCGCAGGATCATCGAGGGCGGCCACCGCCTCGACGCGGAACGCCTGGTAGATCCAGATGTCGCCCTACGGGATTGTGTTGTTTGAGCATGGGTGCCATGTGGTAGTTGTGGGTTCGTGACGCTTTCTGTTGCACAGATCGACCGGGAGACCGAACAGCTCATCGACGAGTGGCTCACTCTCCCCCAAGTTGCCCAACGCCTGGACCTGTCCATGGGGCGGGCCAAGCAGCTCTTGAAGGACCACAAGCTCCTCGGCGTGAGGCGTGGTAGCGGCGGGCCTCAGGTGCCCGCGGTGTTCATTGATGGAAAGGACGTGACGAAGGGCCTGTCTGGCACGCTGACCGTGCTGCAGGACGCCGGATACGACGACGTCGAATCGCTGCGCTGGCTCTTCACACCAGACGAATCACTGCCCGGTTCGCCCATCGAGGCGATCAGGGCCGGACGTCATACCGAGGTCAAGCGGCGTGCCCAAGCCCTCGCTTTCTGACGCGCGGCTCTACCTCTGCACCGACGGCCGCCGTGATCGCGGCGACCTCGCACAGTTCCTCGACGCGGTGCTGGCCGGTGGCGTCGACATCGTCCAACTGCGGGAGAAGGGGCTGGAGGCGCGCGAGGAGCTCGCGCTCCTGGAGGTGTTCCGCGACGCCTGCGACCGGCACGGCCGGCTGCTGGCGGTCAACGACCGGGCCGACATCGCCGTCGCGGCCCGTCCCGACGTGCTCCATCTGGGGCAGGACGACCTTCCCGTGACCGTCGCGCGAGAGATACTCGGCGACGACATCCTCATCGGCAGGTCCACCCACTCCACCGCAGAGGCTTCCGCCGCCGCGGTGGAGGAGGGCGTCGACTACTTCTGCTGCGGCCCCATCTGGCCCACGCCCACCAAACCCGGCCGGCACGCGCCCGGCCCGCCGCTACTCAGGCACGCGGCGGCGCTCGGCACGGACCGGCCGTGGTTCGGTATCGGCGGCATCGACCTCAGCAATCTCGACGAGGTCATGTCGTACGGGGTCAGCCGGGTCGTGGTGGTGCGCGCCATCACCGACGCCGACGATCCGGGCGCGGCAGCGGCCGAGTTCGCCAAGCGCCTGGCCCGCTGAAACGGCCAGGCGCTCGCCACCGAGCGCCTGGCCACTGGACGGAGACGTCAGGCGCTCGGCACCAAGCGCCTGACGCTCGCCGAAGGCCGCCCCGCGCCCGGCAGCGGGCGCGGGGGGTCAGGTAGTGCGCGAGGTCGCCGCGATGGCCAGCTCCGCCAGCGCGGCCCGGGCCTCGGCGGTGATCGGAGCCTGCTCGAGGGAGGCGAGCGCCTCGCCGAGGTAGTCGCCGATGAGGTCCTCGCACTCCTGGAGCGCGCCGGTGCCGTCGATGATGTCGCGCAGCGTCGTCACGCCCTGCTCGTCCAGGGCGGGGTCGCCGAGCAGGCGGCGCACCGTCGCGGCCGCCGCGGGGGAGGCGGCGGCCAGGGTGCGGGCCACCAGCATCGTCCGCTTGCCCTCGCGCAGGTCGTCGCCCGCGGGCTTGCCGGTCTGCGCGGGGTCGCCGAACACCCCCAGGATGTCGTCACGCAGCTGGAACGCGATGCCGACGCGGGTGCCGTACCCCTCGCACAGCTCGTCCACCCACGGCGCCCGCTCGCCGGCGGCGAGCACCAGGCCCAGCCTGAGCGGCTGCTCCACGGAGTACTTGCCGCTCTTGAACAGGGCCACCCGCAGCGCCGACTCGAACGTGCCCTCGCCGTGCGCCTGCTCCAGCAGGTCGAGGTACTGGCCGCACATCAGCTCGGTGCGCATGTGGTCGTGGACGGGCTGCGCCGCCGCCAGCGACCGCGCCGGCAGGCCGCTGGTGCGCCACATCTCGCCCGACCAGATCAGCAGCAGGTTGCCCAGCAGGATCGCCACGCCCTCGCCGAACTGCTCCGCCGACCCGTGCCAGCCGGACTTCTCATGCAGCGTCTGGAAGCGGCGGTGCGCGGCCGGCATGCCTCTGCGCAGGTCGCTCTTGTCCATCACGTCGTCATGCACCAGCGCGCTGGCCTGCAACAGCTCCAGCGACGCGGCGGCGGTGAAGATCTCGGGGACGTCGGTGCCGCCCGCGCCGCGCCACCCCCAGTAGCAGAACGCGGGACGCAACCGCTTGCCGCCCGACAACAGTTCGTGCGCGGCGGTCCGGAGCGGTTCGAGCTCCTCGTCCACGGGGGTGGGCAGCTGCCGTTCGACGAACTCCCTCAGCGAACGATCTACCTGTGCGCGCAGGGTGTCCATGCTCGCGGCGTCAGTGGTCATGCCCCTGAGCGTAGTAGCCGGGTGGAGAGACTCGGATCTCCAGGCAGCTCTGTGCCCGCTGGCTCCTGGCTGGTCGCGGTAACCTGGGGCCATGGCGCTTGGTCGACCTTCCATCCTGCCCGATCGTGTTCCCACCGTCCGCGAGCTCCTCGCCTCAGGTGGCCGGTCGTTCTCCTTCGAGTTCTTCCCGCCGAAGACCGACGAGGGGGAGCGGCAGTTGTGGCGGGCGATCCGCGAGCTGGAGTCGCTGCGTCCCACGTTCGTGTCGGTGACCTACGGGGCGGGCGGGTCCACCCGCGACCGCACCGTCGACATCGTCGAGCGGCTGGCCCACGACACCACCCTCACCCCCGTCGCGCACTTCACGGCGGTCAACCACTCGATCCGCGAGCTGCGCCACCTCGTGGGGCGCTTCGCCGACGCGGGGGTGCGCAACATCCTGGCCGTGCGGGGCGACCCTCCCGGCGACCCGGGCGCCGAGTGGATCAAGCACCCCGAGGGCGTGCTCTACGCCGAGCAGCTCGTGCGGCTGATCCGGCAGGCGGGCGACTTCTGCGTGGGGGTGGCGGCCTTCCCGTTCAAGCATCCGCGCTCGCCGTCCGTCGAGTCCGACACCGAGTACTTCGTGCGCAAGTGCGAGGCCGGGGCCGACTACGCGATCACCCAGATGTTCTTCCAGGCCGACGACTACCTGCGGCTGCGCGACCGGGTGGCGGCACGCGGGTGCGAGACGCCGATCATCCCGTGCGTCATGCCGGTCACCCAGATGAGCACGATCGCGCGCTCGGAGCAGCTCTCCGGAGCGCCGTTCCCGCCGGATGTCGCGGCCCGCTTCGAGGCGGTCGCCGACGACCCGGCCGCCGTCCGCGCGCTCGGCATCGACCACGGGGCCGAGCTGTGCCAGCGGCTGCTCGACGAGGGCGTGCCGGGCATCCACTTCATCACGTTCAACCGGTCGAGCGCGTCGCGCGAGGTGTTCCAGCGGCTCTCGCCGGCGGCGCTGCCCGCCTGATCGCGTTGTGACGCTTTGACACCCCATCCTGTACGGCAGGCCACCTGGGCGCCTACCGCCGTACGGGGCTGAGGGCCTCCAGGGAGACGGCCTCTGACCCGCACGTGGCCTGGCACCGTTACGGCTCGTTCCTGGCCATCTGGGGGGTTGGCTCAGCCGTCCGAGGGGCGGCTCTCCCAGGGCTTTGGAGGGGCCCGTCACCCGCCCGCAGGGGGATCGGGCGGGTGACGGGGCTGCGAGAAGTGGCCCTGGGTTGAACCTTGGTGACTTTCCGTAGTTGGAATTGCCCTGGGCGGCGGCTGTCAAACTCCTGGTAATGGAGGCCTTACGGGAGAGGCAGGGGCCGGCCGACGATCGCGTAGCGCTCGAAGCCGCCAGGGAAGACGAACTGGGTCAGCAGGTCCGTGAAGCCCATGCTGGCGTACAGGTGGCGGGCGGCCGTGGGCTGGTCGTGGGTCGACAGGACGGCCGAGCGCTCGCGGCGCCCCGCGCAGAGCGTGGTGATCATGGCGCGGCCGATGCCCTTGCCCTGGAAGTCGGGGTGCACGTGGACCTCGGCGAGCTCGAAGGCGTTGCCGAGCCAGGCGTCGGCCGCCTCGTCTCCCACCCGCTCGTGCAGCGCCCGGTAGACCACGTCGTGCCACCACTGGCCCGGAGCGCCCCGGAAGCCGTACGCGAAGCCCACGACCTTCGGCGCCGCGCCGCCCGCAGAATCGCGCAATTCAGCGAAATAGCACTGAAAGTGGGGATAAGTCCCGTGGTTACGCATGATGGTGGTGCGACCGTGGATCTGGTCCTCGGGCGGGCGCATGGCGGCGGCGTAGATGTCGATCACCGTGTCCAGGCGCTCGCCGAACTCGGCAGGTCCCGCGCCGCGAAACTCGATCACGCGTCGCACACTACTCGACGTCCACGGGGGTGCCACCGGTGATGCGGACCAGTTCGTCGAACGTGGTCGGGAAGACGGTGTGCGGGTGCCCGCCCGCCGCCCAGACCACCTCGTGCTTGCCCAGCCAGGTGTCGACCAGGGTCCGGACCGGGGCGGGATGCCCGACCGGGGCCACACCGCCGATCGGCTGGCCGGTGGCGGCCCTGACGAACTCCGGCGTCGCCCGCCGCACCGTTCCCACCCCCGCCGTGCGGGCGATCAGCTCGACGTCCACCCGGTGCGCGCCGCTCGTCAGGACGAGCAGGGGCTCCCCGTCGGCGTCGAAGATCAGGCTGTTGGCGATCGCGCCGACCTCGCAGCCCAGCTGGGCGGCGGCCGTGGCAGCGGTGGGGGCCTTCTCCGGCAGCACCACGATCTCTCCCGTGGCTCCGAGCTCTCTCAGCGCGGATTCGACCAGAACTGCGTTGGCGGGCAACTTCTCTGACATGTCGACACTCTAAACAGTTGACCGCCCGATTACCTGGCCAATGGCAGTGGTATAGGGTCCTTTGATTCGATTGTTAATGTTACGAGAGGTGGTAGTGGTGGGTGCTCGACGGCTGCCCGTTGTGACTGCTCTCCTGACGGCCGGCGCCGTCGCCTTCACCGGGGCCGGCACGGCGGCCGCCGAAGCGAGTCCGGCCGCCGCACCGAGCACGTCCGCGCTCACGCCCCCGATCACGCCCGCCATCACCGGCGCGCTCGCAGCCTCGCGGGCGCCCGTCGCGCCGAAGCAGCGGCTCAGGCTCGGCGCCAAGGGCAAGGCGGTCGTCTGGCTGCAGCAACGGCTGAGGGAGCTGGGCTACCGTCCCGGCAAGGCCGACGGCAGCTACGGCGGGTCGACGCTCACCGCCTTGTGGGCCTTCCAGAAGGTCAACGGCATCACGCCGAGCAGCACGGTCGGCAAGGCCACCTGGGCGGCCCTCGAAACGCCCAGGGCGCCGAAGGTCCTGGTCAGGAACGGTAAGCCGACGCGCGCCGAGGTGAACCTGTCCAAGCAGGTCATGGTCTTGTACGTGGGCGGCGAGGTGAAGCTGATCACGCACATCTCGTCGGGCAGCGGCGTCCCGTACTGCGAGACCTCGGTCTGGCAGGGCAAGAGCCGGCGGTTCTGCGGCTCGGCCCGCACGCCCACCGGCGACTACCGGACGACCTGGCGGGCGTCCGGCTGGCACAAGTCGTACCTCGGCCAGCTCTACAACCCGATCTTCTTCAACGGCGGCATCGCGTTCCACGGCGCGCTGTCGGTGCCGCTGTACCCGGCCTCGCACGGGTGCGTGCGGATGCCGATGAACGTCGCCGTGGAACTGCCCGGACTGCTGGGCAAGGGCGTGCCGGTGCACGTCCGGGGCGGCTTCCGCCGGTCCTAGTGGGCCGTCACGCAACCTTGGCCGGGTAACTGGTCCAGCTTCTGATCGGCGAACTGGCGGCGAAGTTCGTCTTGGGCTCCGCTCGAGCGTT
>NZ_JBEXUP010000137.1:0-23072 GCF_040614375.1 Nonomuraea sp. NPDC005983 | reverse complement strand
CTTATGCCGTTCGCCTAGGACCCCGGCGATCGCCATAAGCGCATGATCATTTGTGGGTTGCCCTCAACCGCTCGATGGTTACACCCTCACACAACATCGTCCAGCGACAAGCCGACGCTAGGAGGCTTCCCCGCGTGCTGCCTGCGGTGCGGCGTCGGCTCAGGTAGGCGGCGGAGGCATTCATCGTGATGGCGATTCAGCTGACGGCGGAGACCTCCTCCGGAGCAGGTGGCGGCGTGCCTCGGCGTAGTCCAGGTCCTGCGTCCGGGCGTCGGGCAGGGTGATGGACTCGGCGAGGGGCAGCGCGGCTCAATCCGGACCCGGAGCGCGCGCCAGGGCACGGGGGTCTCGCCCGTTCCCGCTCGTGCGCTCCGGCTCAGCCGGGCCGGATGACGCACCGGAAGCCGATGTGACAGGTGGAGGTGTCGACGGCTTCGCCCTGCCGGGCCGCGGGACGGTAACGCAGGCAGTAGTTCGGGGCGCACAGGTGCGAGCCGCCCTTGATGACCTTGCGGGGGATCGCCTCGTCGGAGACGGCGGCCTCGACGCGCGGGTTGCGCGGCACGCAGCACGGCTTGGCGGCCTCGCCGGGATGCCGCGGCGTGTAGAAGTCGCAGGTCCACTCCCAGACGTTGCCCGTCATGTCGTACAGGCCGTAGCCGTTCGGCCGGTAGGAGCCGACGGTCGTGGTGCCGTGCCCGCCGCCCGGGGTGAGGTTCTGCCAGGGGAACTCGCCGCGCCAGGTGTTGGCCATGAGCCGCCCCTTCGGCGCGAACTCGTCCCCCCAGGCGAACACCGCGCCCTCCAGCCCGCCGCGGGCCGCGAACTCCCACTCGGCCTCGGTGGGGAGCTCCTTGCCCGCCCACGCCGCGTACGCCTCGGCGTCCTCGGGGGCGAGGTGGACGACGGGGTGCCGCTCGAGCCCGCCGAGCCCGCTGCCCGGGCCTCGGGGGTGCTTCCAGCACGCGCCAGGGACGTAGGACCACCAGTTGCGGTAGTCGCGCAGGTCGACGGGCCCCGGCGTCGGGTGGAAGACCAGCGATCCGGGCACCAGGAACCCGGGGTCGGCCTGCGGGTAGTCGGCCGCGTCGAGCGGGCGTTCGGCGACGGTGACGTGACCGGTGGCCTGGACGAAGCGGCGGAACTCGAGATTGGTCACCGGGCGCGCGTCCATCCAGAAGCCGTCGACGGCGACCTGGTGCGCCGGCCTCTCCTCGGGGTAGAAGCGCTCGTCGCCCATGAGGAACGTCCCGCCCGGCACCCACACCATGTTCTTGGACGGGGTCTCACCGGACGCCGGCCGGCCCGCCGCGGCATCGCTCCTCGTGTTCACGTGTGCGTTCATCGAGACTCCTCGAGGGTGGAAACCCCCGTCTTCAGCTGGGGGGGAGCTCCGGTGGTTGACCGCCACCAGCGTCAGGTGAACCGCTCCGGGTCTGATGGAAGCTCTGGTCCGAGTTTGATGGAGTCGCGTTTGGAGGCGTGCAGGCCGTCATCGCCGGTCCACCGCGGCGACAACGACCAGCTGCCCAAGACAGGCGAACCGAAGGACGTTCCAGAGGAGCCGGCACAGAATTGATCCAGCTCAACTGCCTTGATCAAATTGACTGGTTCCGGCTCGTGATGACTAGGGATCTCCAAGGTCAGGAGAGTGTGATTCTGATCAGGTTGCGGCTTTTGAAGGAGTAGAGGCGGCCGAGTTCGTCGGCGGCGATTCTCGGCCCGCTGTACCACTGGCCGTCCAGCCCGGTCACCAGCCAGGTCACCGCGTACGTTCCGGGATCGATGTGGAAAACGGCCGCGGCGCCGCCGCCGTAGATCTGGCCGCGGCTGACGATGAGGCGGGAGTTGCCGCCGCCGTTGGCGCCCAGGTCGGCCGTGTGGATCACCTGGCGGGTGGCGAGGTCGACGACGAACAGCTTGCCCTTCCCGGTGAGTCCCACCAGCTTGCCGTTCAGCGCGACAAGCCCGGAAACACCCTGGTTGAAGCCGGGGTCGAGGGTCCAGACGACCGTCGACGTGGTGGCGTCGACGCAGGCCAGGTGCCCTTTGGCCCGGGTGCTCACCGGGTTGTCGCCACCCAGGTAGGCGAAGGTGCCCTCGGTCGCCACGGATCGGGGGAACTGCAGGTCGGGGAGCGGATCGATGGTCAGCTTGGCGGTGTTGGCCGACAGGTCGCAGACGGCCAGCGAGCCGCCGCCCTTGGTGTCGCACTGGATGCCGACCAGGAGCCGGGAGAGCCGCTGGTTCCAGATCACGTCCTGCGGCCGGTTCTGCTCCTGGGGCAGCGCGATGATCCGCTTGGCTTCGCCGCCCGGTTTGTAGGACCAGATGCCCTGTGAGTTGTAGACCCCGGCGTACAGCGTGTTGCCGATGATCTCGGTGTCCTTGGCCTCGGCGGGGATCCCCAGCCGGGTGGTCGTGCCCGACTTGTGCAGGACGACGCTGCCGTTCCCGCCGACGTAGATCCGGTCGTGCCCGGCCGCCAGGGACATGCCGAGTTGCGCGCCCACCGGAGCGCCCGCCTCGGCCAGCCCGACCGGCTCGCTCGTGGCGTCGGCGATCGAGTAGTGCACGACCGCCTCCAACTCGGAGTTGGCCGCGACGATGGTCCCGTCCAGGTGGCCGAGTCCCCAGCCGCCCACGTCCCCGGTGTTGGGGAGCTCCGTGTACTCCTTGGTCGCAGGGTCATAGGAGCACAGCCCGTCGGCGTCGAAGTAGATCTTCCCGCCCGCCTCGATGAACGACTTCACCGACTTCGACCGGCTGCGTACCTGGAACTCCAGCGTGCCGTTGGCCAGCGAGTAGACCGCGAACCAGCCCTTGTCCTCGCTGCCTTCGGTGCCGACGTAGATGCGCTCCCCGATCACCGCGAGGTCGCGGGTGGCCGGGTCCAGCGCGGGCTCGCCGGTGAGGATCTGTCGGGATTCGCCGGTGGCCCGGTCGGTGAGGAACACGGTGGCCTTGCTGGCGTCCCCGCCGCCGGACAGGTTGCTGCCCGCGCCGAAGACCACCTGCGTCTCCGTGACCGCGAGCGCCCGCGCCTGGGTGGCCTTCGGATCTGGTACGGCGAGCACCTTGTGCGCCCCGGTCGCCGGATCGATCTCATGAATGCCGGGCCCGGACGACGCCTCCTTGCCCACAGCGTAGAGGGTGCCGTCCGGCGCGGTGGCCAGGGTGCGCACCTCGAGCCCGTCGATCACGGGCAGCGAGCTGACCTGGTCGGTCTTCAGGTCCCACTTCCAGATGCACGGCTCGCCGGCCCGTTGCCCGACGATGCCGGCGTAGAGCACTTCGCCGTTGTGGTGCGCGAGCCCCTGGACGAAGTTGCCGCCGCCGAAGGTCTGCTTCCTGGTGACCTTCCTGGTCGGGACGTGGTAGCCGAGGGCGCGGGTGGGGTCGAGGTTGCGCGAGCCGACGAAGAAGGTGTCGCCGACGAGCAGACCGCTCATCAGCGGGTAGGCGACGTTGCCCGGCCCGAGGTCCTCGATCGTCGCGGACCGGCGGGAAGGCGGTGCGGTGGCGGAGGCGGGGGTCGACCACGTGGCGACGCCGAGGGCGGAGACGGCTGCGAGTTGGAGGGCGGACCTACGGCTCATCTCGGTCATGAAATTTCCCTTCATGCGGGCAAGAATCGGACGAATCGATCCCTTGTCGCCTGGACGTGCGCGCGCAGCAGGTCACGATGCTCGCGCAGCACCTGGCCGTACTGCTCGGTGGTGGCGAGGTTGACCAGCTCGCCCGGGTCGGTGCGCAGGTCGAAGAGCTGCTCCCGGTGGCGGCCCCAGGCGTAGCAGGTGTAGCGGAAGTGCTCGGTGCGCACGCTCCGGCCGGTCAGGTGCTGGATCCCGGGGACGACCCATTCGGTCTCGGAGAACACCGCGTCCCGCCGGACGGCCGGCAAGCCTGCAATGCCGGCAGCGGCGGCCAGCATCGGCAGGACGTCGAGCCCGTTGGACACCAGCCGGTCCTCGACGACCCCGCCCCCGGTGGAGGTGATCAGCGGCACCGACAGGCACTCCTCGTGCAGCACCCACTTCTGGTTCCAGCGGTGGGCGCCCACCTGGTCACCGTGATCGGCGGAGAACACCACGAACGTGTCGTCCAGGTCCACCGCGTCCAGCAGGCGACCGACCATCGCGTCGGCCCGCTCGACGAGCCGGTAGTAGGCGTGGCGGTAGGCGCGCCAGTCGTCCTCGGTCCAGGTCGCGGTCGGATAGCTGTGCGGCTGGGCGGCCTGGGCGATGCGCGGCAACTCGGCGTCGTATCCGCCGACGCCGTGATTGGGCAGCAGCGGCGGCCACTCCCCCGCGGGCACCGGCCCCGACGGCGGGACCTGGCCGCGCGCCCACTGGCAGATCCCGTGCGGCTCGGTGAACGACGCGACCAGCAGGAACGGCCGGTCCCGCGGCTCCTTCACGAAGGCATGGCACGCCTCGACCAGACCGTCGTCGAAGGGGCCGTGCAGGTTCCTGAACCCGCTCTCCTCCGGTACGGCCAGCTCGGGCAGATGCCACTTGCCCGCGTACCCGCAGTCGTAGCCCGCCGCGCCGAAGATCCGCGGCATCGTCGCCTCGAAGGTGTCCAGCGCCTGCTCGTTCCTCGTCACGCCGACCTCGGTGGGCATGCGCCCGGTCATCAGGCTGGCGCGGGAGGGCGTGCACAGCGGCTGCGTGCAGTACGCGTTGGTGAAACGCGTCCCGCGCGCGGCCAGAGCGTCGAGCGCCGGGGTTGCGAGATAGGGGTTGCCCGCGCAGCTCAGCGCGTCGGCGGAGTACTGGTCGGTCAGGACGAGCAGGATGTTCACGGACGCGGGACTCGGGCCAGCCGCAGCTCGTGGGCTCCGTCGGGGCGGGTCATCTCGAAATAGACGAACCATTCCTCGCCCACGATCGCGATGTCCAGGTAGCGGATCGAGCCGGTGGCGTGCGGGGCGACGTAGCGCGGGCCGTACGGGGTGGTCTTGGTCCAGTTGCGCAGGTCGAAGGAGATGGCCAGGCCGCAGCGCTCCTCGTAGTTCTCCTGGTAGGAGGCCGAGCCG
Organism: Nonomuraea sp. NPDC005983; assembly: GCF_040614375.1. Taxonomy (NCBI): domain Bacteria; kingdom Bacillati; phylum Actinomycetota; class Actinomycetes; order Streptosporangiales; family Streptosporangiaceae; genus Nonomuraea; species Nonomuraea sp. NPDC005983. Next base: position 18,031 of record NZ_JBEXUP010000137.1, on the reverse strand, counting down.
TCGTAGAAGCCGAGGAAGCCGCTGCCGGTGGGGACGACGCAGCTCAGCCGGGACTCGTGGCTGTCCCAGCCGTCGCCGGTGGGCAGCACCTCGCCGAGGTAGTCGAAGCGCTCCCCGTCCTGGCTGATGGCCAGGCCCGTGGCGTGCGTGGTGGCGTCGGTGTTGTGGATGTCGGCGGTGGCGAACGCCTCCTCGCCGAAGTCGCCGGGGCGGGACACGACGGTGTACATCATGACGGCACCGCCGACGAGCAGCGTGTAGGGGTCCTTGATCCCGGCCGTTCCGGTGCTGGCCGCGGTGAGGATCGGACGACGATTCCGCACATCAAATCCGGAAATTTCAGGACTGCGGAGGACGTCGATCCGCCACCGGTTGTCCGCCGGGTCCACGTAACTCAGGTAGAGGAAGTAGTCGCCGCCGGGGAAGGGCCGTACCAGGCTGAAACGCTCCATCGAGTCGGTAGCCAGCTCGTCTTTGCGCACCGACCACACGTCGGTGAAGTTCACGCCGTCCTCGCTGGTGGCGATCGCGCAGCGCCAGCCGCGCTCGAACTCGACGTCACGCGGGCGTCGTTCCCGATAGGTCATCAGGAAACGCCCGTCCTCGTAGCTTATGCTCGGGCACCCGACCCAGTAGCCGGGCTCCGGCTTCTCCGGCCGGAGCACCACCTCCGACTTCTCCAGGTCAAGTTCGATCGGGGCGAGCAGCATTGCGGACAATCGGACTCCCTCAGGCAGCAGCGATCAGTGTTTTGGTGTAGGGGTGCTCCGGCGCCTCGAACAGCCGGTGCGACGGTCCCCGTTCGACGACCTCGCCCTGGTACATGACCAGCGTCTCGTCGCAGAAGTGCCGGACGAGGCCGAGGTCGTGGGCGATGAAGACGATGCCGACGCCGACCTCGTCGCGCAGGTCGGCAAGCAGGTTGAGAATCTGGGCCTGAACCGAGACGTCCAGCGCCGACACGGGCTCGTCGGCCACGATGATCTGCGGCTCCACGGCGAGCGAACGGGCCACGCCGATACGCTGCCGTTGCCCGCCCGATAGCTGGTACGGATATCGGTCCAGAAACGGCCTGGGCAGCCCGACCTGATCCATCAGCACGCCGAGCCGCTCCGGCACCTCCTCGGCCGGACACAGCCCGTGCACCTCGTACGGCTCGGCCAGCGTGTCGCGGATTGACAGCCGTGGATTGAGCGACAGGTACGGATCCTGGAACACCATCTGGACCGCCCGGCGCATGGCCAACTGCTCGGCCTTCGACGCGCCCGCCCACGACCTCCCGGCCACGGTGATCGTCCCGGCGGCGGGAAGCAGCCCGAGCAGGGCCCTGGCCAGCGTGGACTTGCCCGACCCTGACTCGCCGATGATCCCGACGGTCTGGCCGGGCGCCGCCGTCAGCGACACTCCCTTGACGGCCCGGACGGCCCGCTTCCGCCTGCCGTAGGTCACGGTGACGTTCTCCGCCCTGATGACCGGCTCACTCGCTCGCGGCTCCGGCGGCGTGTAAGGCTCCCGCACCGCGAGCACGGTCTCCGACAGCGGATGCCAGCAGGCGAACCCGTCGTCCAGCGGCGGCCGCTCGCCGCACCGGTCGTCGGCCCGGTCACAGCGCGGCGAGAACGGGCAGCCCGGTGGGCGTTCGGCCAGGTCGGGTGGGGCCCCGGGGATCACGGGCAGGCGGCGGACCGGCTCGGAGGCCAGCCTCGGCACGGATCGGAGCAGCCCGGCGGTGTAGGGGTGCCGCGGCCTGGTCAGCAGGGTTCGCGCGGGGCCGTGCTCGACGATGTGCCCGCCGTACATCACCGCGGCCGTGTCGCAGACCTGCTCTACGATGCCCATGTCGTGCGTGATGATCACGACGGCGGTGCCGGTCTCGTCGCGCAGCCGCTTGAGCAGCGTGAGGATCCCGGCCTGGACGGTGACGTCGAGGGCGGTGGTGGGCTCGTCGGCCAGCAGCACCCGAGGCTCGTTGGCCATCGCCATCGCGATCAGCACGCGCTGCCGCTGGCCGCCGGAGAACTGGTGCGGGTAGTCCTTCACCCTGGCCGCCGCGTTGGGGACGCCGACCAGGTCGAGCAGCTCGGCCGCGCGTCCGGCGGCGTGTCCGCGGCTCGCACCGTGCACGGTGAGCGCCTCGGCGAGCTGGTCACCCACGGTCAGGCGCGGGTTGAGGTAGGCCAGCGGGTCCTGAAAGACCATCCCGATGTCCTTGCCGCGCACCTCGCGCAGCTCGGACTGGCTGAGCTTCAGCAGGTCACGGCCGTCGAAGCGGATGGATCCGCGGCTGGCGCGCACGCCTGCGGGGAGCATCCCCATGATGCTGAGCGCGGTCAGCGATTTGCCCGAGCCGGACTCGCCGACCAGGCCCAGGATCTCGCCGGGCCGTACGCCCAGGTTGACACCGTCGACGGCGGGCAGCCCGCGTGCGTTGATCGCCAGGTCCTCGACCTCAAGGATCATGAGCGGAGCCTTTCCCGGTTGATCGCGTCGGAGAGCAGCGTGAGACCGAGCACGAGGGCGGCCAGCAGGAGCACGGGGACCAGCGCATACTGCGGGGCGACCTGGATGTAGCGGCTGCCCGCGCTGATCATCGTGCCGAGTGACGGTTCGGGCGGCTGGATGCCGAGCCCGATCAGGCTCAGCCCGCCCTCGATCTTGACGGCGTTGGCCATGGCGACGGCGAACAGCGCGGTGACCGAGTCGGTGACGTTCGGCAGCACGTGCCTGCCCAGCACCCTGGCCTTGGACGCGCCGACCGTGGTGGCGGCCAGCACGTACTCGCGCGACAACTGCTGCAGCAGCGCGGCCCTGGCCTGGCGGCCGAAGCTGGGTACGGTGATCAGCACGATCGCGGTGACCACGGCGACGAACCCAGGGCTGATGACCAGCGCGATCGCCATGCCGAGGATGACGCCGTGGAAGCCGAGCAGCACGTCGAACACCCGCTGGATGACCTCGCCGCCCCATCGGGTGAGCCCGCCGAGCAGACCGAGCCCGGTGCCGAGGAGCGCGGCGAGCGGCACCGCGACCAGGCAGATCAGCAGGTCGCTGCGGATGCCGTACAGGGTGCGGGCCAGCAGGTCGCGGCCCACCTCGTCGGTGCCGAGCAGGTGCGCGCCCGACGGCCCGGCCAGGGCGTCGGCGCCCTGCTCGTACGGCGAGACGCCGAGCAGCAGGGGGCCCGCCACGGCGGCGAGCACGAGCAGCGTGATCAGGATGACGCCGGCCAGGCCCTTGGTGGAGCGGCCGGCTCTGATCCACTTCCGGTCTGCGGGGATGGCCGTCATGCCGCGGCCTCCAGCCGGATGCGCGGGTCGAGCCTGGACAGCGCGACCTCGGTGACGAGCTGCGCGATCACCGCGATGGTGATCGCGAGCATCAGCAGGAGCTGGGCCATCGGGTAGTCCCTGTTCTGCACAGCGTCGAGCATGAGCTTGCCGAGCCCGTTCCTGGCGAACAGCTCCTCGGCGATCACCGCCCCGCCGAGGAGTTCGCCGATCCCGATGCCGAACTCCACGACGAAGGGCCCGAGGCTGCTCGGCAGCACGTGCCTGCGCGAGATCCGTTTCTCCGGCACCCCCTTGGCCCTGGCGGTGAGCACGAACTCCTCCTGCCTGACCCGGCGGATCTCGGTGGCGAGCAGCCGTCCGAGCACGGCGCCGGCGGGCAGGGCGAGCGCGATGCCGGGCAGGATGAGGAACTGCACCGACAGGTCGGGCGCCTCCAGGAAGCTCATCTCGCCGGTCGCGGGCAGCACCTTGAGCCGCACCGCGAACAGGAACACCAGGATGACGGCGCTGACGTAGACCGGCAGCGAGAGCGCGGCGGTGGCGAACGCGTCGGCGGCCTTGCCGAGCCGCCGGGAGACCAGGGCGAGCCCGGTGAGCAGGCCGACCACCGGGATCATGATGATCCCGGCGATCGCGAGCTGCACCGTGCTGGCCACACTCTCCCCGAGCAGGTCGATGATCGGCCGGTTGTACTGGAACGACTTGCCCGGGTCGCCGCCGAGCAGGCCGCCGATCCAGTGGCCGTACTGCGTGAGCAGCGGCTGGTCGAGCATGAGCTCGGCCCGGATCGCCGCCACCTGCGCGGCCGTGGCGTCGGGCCCGGCGACGGCGGCGGCCGGGTCACCCGGCGTCAGCCGCATCAGGCCGAACACGGCGATCGAGGAGATCCAGAGCGTGAGCAGCGCCGACAGCGCCTTGCGCAGCCAGAAGGCCATCACGCGCCCCGCTTGGCTGCCGCCAGGTTGAGGTAGCCGAGGAAGGTCGTGTCCGCGCTCTTGATCGACGGGTCCCAGAGCACGACCTCGTGCGCCTGTGCGAGCGTGATGTGGAAGGACTGCTCCAGGAGGTACTCGCTGAGGTCGTGGTTGGCCTTGTCGCGGGCCACGTCGGTGGTCGCGCCGTAGGCCGCCTGCTGCAGCTCGACGTACTTCTTGTCATCCAGGCGCGAGGTGTTCTCGCCGGGCCGCGCCGGGTTGGCGGTCGAGATCCCGGTCAGCGGGGAGACGCTGACCAGGCCGATGTTGGCGATGTTGAGCCCGGGCAGCTTGGCGTTCACCACCAGCGTCTGGAACTCGGTGGCGTCCATCAGCTTCGGGACGACCTTGAAGCCGACCTTCTCCAGGTCGTACTGGACGATGTCCAAGACCGAGGAGAAGATCGGAGTCTGCCCGGCCCACAGCGTGACCTCGGCGCCTTCGGCTCCGGCCTCCTTGATGAGCTGCCTGGCCTTGTCCGGGTCGTAGGAGTAGCGGTTGACCTGGTCCTGGGTCACTCCGGGGGTGTTGGCGGGCCACGGGAGGCTGCTGACCTCCGCATAGCCGCCGTAGACCTGGTCGGCGATGCGCTTGCGGTCCACGGCGTACTGCAGCGCCTGCCGTACCTTGGGGTCGTCGAAGGGCTTGGTCCTGACGTCCACGCCCAGGTAGGTCTGCTGGTAGGACGGGCGGGTCACCGACACCGTGAACTTCCCTGCGGCCGAGGTGGTCTTGATGTCCCGGGCCGGGATGCCGCCGACCATCTGGACCTGACCGGACTGCAGCGCGGACAGCTGGGCCTGCGGGCTCTTGATCGCCTTGATCGTGATCTTCTCGATCTCGGGAGAGCCGCCCCAGTACTTCTCGTTGCGGGTGAGCTGGAGCTGGGTGCCCGCGGTGAACGCGCCCCAGACGTAGGGTCCCGTGCCGATCACCTTGCCACTCCCGTAGGTGGTGGAGTCGACGATCGGCACGAACATCAGCGCGTCGAACAGGTTGCTCGTCGGGCCGGACAGGGTGAGCGTGACCTCGTTCTGGCCGGCCTCCATGTTCTTGATGCGCTTGAGCATGGGCGCGACCTGCGCGCCGCTCTTCTCGTCCTGCGCCTTGGTGAGCGTGAAGATCACATCATCCGGGGTCAGCGCCCTGCCGTTGTGGAACTGCACGCCCTCGCGCAGCTTGAGGACCAGGCTGGTCCTGTCCTTGCTCCACTCCCACTCCTTGGCCAGCAGCGGGATCGGCTGGAGGGTCTTCTTGTCCAGGTCGACCAGCCGGTCGAAGACGAGCGAGGAGAAGACCGGCGAGTCGACCGTACGGCGCAGCAGCTTCATCGGGTCCGGCGCCGCGGAGAAGGCCAGGGTGATGTCCTTGCCGGTGGCCGCGACCTGCGTGGCGGACCGGCACCCCACGGCCAGGGCCGCGGCGCCCCCCATCGCCAAGCCGAACAGCCCCCGGCGTGACAGACGTTGATCGACCACGCGACACACCCCTTTGCGATCAAAGTGATAAGAAAGAGTGCATCGTAAGTAGGCGGCCTACGTCAAGACCCAATGCGGGGTTCCCCACGCCCACTGGTCGTTGACCTGGCGGACGCGGACGTAGTACCAGGCCGGATCCCCGGACTCGTCCTCCACCGTCAGAGACGCGCGCAGGGCCGACTCGGGCACAGCGCGCTCGAAGCGGAACGCCCCGCTGACGAAGCCGCCCATATAGCCGGTGCGTGGACCTTCGCGCAGCTCACCGATGGTGCGCTCGTGCGCCTGGCCGTTGACGAGAAGCGCCACCACGCTCCGGTCGTCGCCCTCGATCGACACGGAGAGCCCCTGGGTCGCGTCCGTCGTCACGGTGGGGTTACCGCCGGTGACCGTACACAGCCTGACCTTCGCGTCGCCGACCCGGTCCACGGCCGAGAACGCGAACCGCTCCGGCTCCTGCGCCGCCGGGGCCACGATGTCCTCGCCGTGCAGCCTGGGCTGGACGTCGAGCAGCCGGCCGCCCCGGATCTCCAGCTCGACGTCCCAGTCGACGGGGACGCCCAGCTTGCCCCAGCCCACCGTCACCCCGCTCGTCCCGCGGAACTCGCCGGACCCGTTCAAGGCACCGACCAGCGGCGACTCCCGATGGATGACGGTGCCGTTCCTGACCACCTCGACGTAGTCGAGGGCGTCCCTGCCCTGGACCTCGGCTCGCAGCAGGCGCTCCCTCGACGGCGCGGCCACGGTGCCCATGGGCGTGCCGTTCAGCTCGCTGGCCAGCACGATGCGGTCCCCGGTGATCGCGTAGGTCCTGCGGTCCTGGATCGCGGTCCAGAGCGCGTCCCTGGTCAGCTCGGGCGCCCAGACCATGGCCCGGCCGTACCCGTGGCTACCGGGGTGCGCGCTGTGGTGGTCGGTCGACCCGATCAGGCCGAACCGGTATCCGCGGCGCAGCCCCTCCTCGACCGTGCTGCCCGCGTCGCGCGGCCCCATGGTGTGCAGGTACGGCCTGGGCGCACGGTCGGATTCGCCGCACCCGTGCATGGACACCATCTCGACGACCGGCGCGAACTCCGGCGTGTAGGTGTCCCAGTTGATGCCCCGCCAGCCCTTGTGATAGCCGATGTGATGTGGCAGCGCCATCGCCCGGCGGCCGAGTTTCCGCAGGTCGGAACGGAGCTCTTCGAGGCTAGCTGAGCGCAGGATGGGCCCCTTGGCGCCGTCGTAGTACACGCAGTGGTCGCCGTAGGTCATGCTGTGCCACTCGAAGGACTGGAACGTCACGAACGCGCCGTCCTCGTGCGCCTCCTCGGTGACCCGCTGCACGTCCTCCCAGCGCGCGGCCAGCCGGGCGAAGCCGTCCTCGTGGTATTTGCGCAGCTCGTCGAGGCGCGGCTCGCCCTGCGGCATGTCATGCCAGTGCGCGTGCCCGGTCACGCTGGCGAAGTCGAGCTGGAGGCGGGCGTTGGCATAGGCCTCCTCGATGGTCCCGTGGCCGTAACTGATGCCGCAGTGGTTGTGGATGTCGCCCATCCACGGCGCCAACCCCGCATAGCTCTCCATGCCGGCCCCTTTCTCAAGGCTTTTAGATCACCCCGATCATAAGCCTTGGTTTCAAGCCGGTACGGAGCTCCCCTCGACGGCCATCTCGGCGGCCCCGACCAAACCTGCCTCGGCCAGCCGCGACACCGTCACGCTCGGTGGCGTCGGTATCCGGCCGACCAGCCGCTCGGCGACCCCGCCGGCCACCAGGTCGGCGTCCGCACCCAGGTCCCCGCCGAGCACCACCAACTCCGGGCTGACCACCACGCTCAGGTTGGCCACCGCCAGCGCCACCTGGTCGACCGTCTCGGCCGACGCCGAACGGCGCAGCCGCCCCTCCAGGTCGCCGAACCCCGGCCACGGCCTGCGCAGGGAGCCTGGCTCCATCAGCATGTAGCCGATCTCTCCCGCGCCGCCCCTCCAGCCGCGGTGCAGCCGCCCCTCCAGCACGAGCCCGGCACCGACCCCCGAGCCGATGATGATCGCGGCCAGGTTGTCCACCCCGCGCCCCGCCCCGTGCCGATGCTCGGCCAGGGCCAGCAGATTGACGTTGTTCTCCGTGAGCACCGGCAGCCCGAGCCGCTCGGCCAGCAGCAGCCCGAGCGGCATCGCGAACCAGCGCAGCGCGGGCGCGAACTCCACCATGCCGTCGGGGCGCACCACGCCGGGCACGCCGATCCCGACCGCCCGGGCAGGCGAGCCCAGCTCGGCGGCCCGATCGCGGAGCTCCTCACACAGACCGATCAGCTGCTCGTAGACGCCCATCGACCCGTCGTCGCCCGGCTCGATCGGCCGGTGCTCCCGGCTGACCACCGCGCCCTCGAGATCGACGACGGCGCCCGTCATCCCGTCCGGCCTGACATCGAAGGCCAGGACCGACTGGGCGGCCGCGTTGTACTGCACGATCACCGGTGGCCTGCCGCCGGTCGACGTCCCGACCTCGCTCTCGGTGACCAACGAGCTCGCCCGCAGGGCCCCGACCAGGCGGTTGATCGTCGCCGTGCTGAGCCCGGTGCGCTCGGTCAGCTCGCGCCGGGACATAGGCCCCTGCTCGCGCAGCGTCTGCAGGATCACCGCGCGGTTGGTCTCCGCCACCGAACGGACCGTCGCCGTGCGACGCCCCTCCCCCGTAGTCATCATCCCCCTCCTCACCACCCACTTTACGCTCAATCTAATCGCGAAGCTCCCGTAAGGAACGCAGGACCCCGGGCGTGGTAAGCCAGGCCGGTGATGAGAAGCCCCGCCAGGGATGTGATGAGTGACGGCGATGGTCAGGCCGCCGCCGGGGCCGCGGTCATCGACGTGGCGCTCACTGTATGGCTGGCCCATCGGTGCCGGTGGGCCGAATGCGTCTACGTCGGCCTGCAGGTGGCCGCCCTGATCACCTCGACCCACTACATGTCCATCCCGCGCTCGATGCTCCTGTGGTTCCCCCTGTGGCTCCTCGGTCAGGAGCCGCGAGCAGGGTCGGTTGTACCGGTGTAGGCGGGGACGGGTAGGCGGCGGTCCAGGAGGAAGGCGCGGATCAGGCTCCGGTAGAGGTCGGGACGCCCGTTGGCGATCGAGTGACCTGCGCCGGGGATGTAAACCAGTGTCGAGTTCGGCAGCGTTCGCCGGTAGTCGTAGGTGACCTCCCACTTCAGGTAGTCACACTGGCCGCGCATGACGAGCACCGGCACCCGCACCCCGCGCAGCTTCGGCCGCGGATCGGTAACCGCGGCCGCGTCCTCGGAGGTGATCTGGTTGCTGTAGAAGCCGGGCGGGTTCCCGTGCGTCGGAGCGGGCTTGGCGCCCTGGCAGCCGGTGGCGTCCTTGCCCAGGAGCAGCAGCGCGCGCATCCGGGCGTCGGCCTCGGCGTCCGGCACCATGGCGCGGGCGGCGGCCGGGTTGATTCCCAGCAGCAGCGACTGGACCAGCACCCGCGGATCGCTGGTCAGCGCGTCGGCCCGGGCCTGGAGGCCGCCGGGCAGGTGGTCCCAGGGGCTGCCGACTCCGCCGGGGAAGGCGGGCTCCCAGATGGCGCCGGGCGAGGTGAGTACGGCCTTGGCGACGTGGTCGGGGTGGGCGGCGAGGTAGGCGGCCGTGAGCGTGCCACCCCACGACCTGCCGACCAGGATGAGTTGCCGAGCGCCCAGTGTCTGGCGGATCGCCTCCAGGTCGGCGACGTGCCGGGCGACCGTGTACCCGCTCGGATCGGCCAGCCTGGTGGAGCGGCCCGCGCCGAGCTGATCGTAGGCGTAGACGTCGAACCCCGCGGCCGCCAAGTCCTCGCTGCCCTCCGGCAGGCCCTCGCCCGGCGTCCCCGGCCCGCCGTGCAGGAAGATGACGGGTGGGCGGCCCGCCGTACCGGATCCGGCGCGCTTGACGTAGGCGACACGCGAGCCCGTCGGCAGCTGCCAGAAGGCGACCCCAGGGGGAGTCGAAGCGGGCGGCGGCACGGGGTAGGGGCGGAAGACCAGGAACCCGGCGAGGGGTGCGAGCACGAGCGTGTTCGCGACCACGTAGGGGACGACCAACCGCGGAACCCGGAGCCATCGGAGCGCGGGCCGCCCGAGCAGCCAGCTGACGGCCACGACGGCGACAAGCCCGGCTCCCGCGAACAGCGGCACGCTCGTGATCACCATCGCCACCAGGAAGAACACGACGACCCCGGCCGCGATCGCCGCGATCTCAGCACCGACCAGCAGGATCGCTCCTGACACACGTTTCATATGCCACAACGTTAGGAAGGCGGCCGCGGCTTTTCTTCGTCCGGCCGATCGATCCGCTCCCCCGCCGCACGGCGGGGGTGTCAGCCGGTCCCGGGTCGGACGAGGCCGGACTCGTAGGCGTAGATGGTGGCGTGCAGCCGGTCGCGCACGCCGAGCTTGGCCAGGATCGCCGACACGTGGTCCTTCACGGTCGGCGTGCTGATCCCCAGGGCCTCGCTGATCTCGGCGTTGGACAGCCCGCGCGCCACGCGTTCGAGCACCTGGCTCTCGCGCGGAGTCAGCCGCTCCGGCCGCGCCACCGGCGCGGAGGCGGCGGCGAAGCGTTCGAGCAGCCGCCGCGTGATCACCGGATCAAGCAGCGCGTCGCCGCGCGCGATCACCCGTACCGCGTCGACGACCCGCGCGGGCTCGGCGTCCTTGAGCAGGAACCCGGAGGCGCCCGCGCGCAGCGCCCCGAACACGTACTCCTCCAGCCCGAACGTCGTCAGCACGATGATCCTGGTGTACGGCAGGCCCGCGGTGATCCGGGCGGTGGCCGCGAGGCCGTCGAGCCCGGGCATTCGGATGTCCATGAGCACCACGTCAGGCCGCAGCCGCGCGGCGAGCGCCACCGCGGACTCCCCGTCAGCGGCCTGGCCGACCACGTCCAGGTCGGGCTCGGCGGCCAGCACGGCGGCGATCCCCGCCCTGACCACCGCCTGGTCGTCGGCGACGAGCACCCTGATCACCTGGGCAGCCATACCCGCACCTCCCCGCCGCGGTCGGCCGCCGCGGCCCCGCCGTACGCGTCGGCCAGCGCGTGCAGCCGCCGCAGCGAGCGCCGGCCCGCCGAACCCGCGACGACGACCCCCTCGGGCAGGTGCGACACCGTGATCCGCTCCCCCGCCAGCTCCTCGGCAGCCCTGAACACACCCACCTCCAGCTCCGGCGCCAGCCCGGCAGGGTCGCCGACGTGGAACACGCCCGCCCTGCGCCGCGCGGCGAGCACCTCCAGGCCGGCGAGTGTCGGCGGCGGGCCGTCGGCTCCGACGGGTTCGCGCAGCTCACCGAGTAGCCGCCTGAGCGTGTCGAGCCCGGCGCGCGCCGCGGCGAGAACCACCCCGAGATCGCCACCCTCGGCCGCCGCGACGACGGCGTCCGCGTGCCGGGACGCGGTACGACGCAGCCCGGCCACGACCCGCTCCCGCTCTTCGCGTGCCACGTCGGCCAGCTGCCCGGCGAGCAGGTCGCCCTCGGCCGCTGCTGCCAGGCGCCGCCGCACCCTCGCCCTTCCCACCAGCACGCCTGCCGCCCACGCCGGCGCCGACAGGAGCGCCACGGCCGCCCCGAGCACCGCCCACACGGCGAACCGGTTCCCGACGATGCCTGGTCCCAGCGCCAGGGCGAGCCCGCCCACCAGGCCTACCGCCAGGATTGCGAGCACGCCCTTGGGCCTCGAGCAGCGGGCGCCGAACGCGTAGAGCTGGGCCAGTTCCACCCACCATCCCCACAGGAACAGGTCTCCCGCCGGCGTCGGCGTCCAGCCCGCCATCGCGACCGGGTAGATCGACAGCATCGCCGCCAGGCTCCACGCAGGCCGCCTCTCCCGCCACCACAGGGGGACGGCGTGCAGCACGAACAGCGGCCCCAGCACCACGAGCGGAACCGGGGTGTCTCCCGGCAGCAGGCTCGCCCCGATCGACAGCGCAATGGCCAGCCCGACCAGCGCCCCGTCCCACGCCCGCCGCCCGCGCCACCAGGTCCCTCGAACCGGGCCCGTCCCTGCGGAGGCCGGGAACTCGGCCCGGACCGTCCACCCGCTGGAGTTCGGCCCCGCCGCGAGCGTGCCGCCGCAGGCTGCCACGGTGGTGGCCAGCCCCGCGAGGCCGTTTCCGGTACCCAGGTCGCCGTGTTTCCGCTCGCCTCCGCTGTCGTTCACCTCCACGGCCAGGCGGCCGGATTCGCCCTGGACGGTGATCTCGATCTGGGCGCCGCTCGCGTACCGCGCCACGTTGGTCAGGCCCTCGCGCACCACCCGGTAGGCGGCCGCCGCGACCTCCGGCGGCGCGAAGGTCGCCGTCCTGCGATAGCTCAGCTCCCGCGATGCGGACCAGTCGGCGACCAGGTCGTCGATCATCGCCAGGTCGGAGACCGCGGCTTCCGAGCCGGCCAGCTCGGCGCAGACCAGGCGGCCGGCCTCCTCGGCGTGGCGTAAGGCGGATTCCCGCAGCTCGGGGTCGGACAGGTGCAGCGCGGATGCCGCGGCCACAGCGATGCCGGTCAAGCGGTGCGCGGCGGTGTCGTGCAGTTCGGCGGCCAGCCTCAGCCGTACCGCGTCCGCCATGGCCTCGCGCGCCTCCGAACGCGCCGCCCGGTGCGCGCTCAGGGCCTCCCGTCGCGTCCTGGCACGCCTGTGCGCGCGCCCGAAGGCCCAGACCACCGCCGCCGACCCACCCGACAGCAACGCCATACCGGCCACCGCTCGGGGCGGCCACCCGTGGATGGCCGCGGCGACCGTCGCCGCCACCACCATTCCCGCCGCCATCGCGACCGTGGCCCCAGCCGTGCTCCGTACGGCGGTGCCGTACAGGAAAGCGGTGCCGAGGAGCAGACACAACAGCACAACGGACGTCACGGCATCAGGCTAGCTTTCTGCGACAATCCCATGCTCACGGCTCGGGGTCGTAGGCCGGCAGGTCTCCTGGCTGGCAGTCCAGTGCCTCGCACAGGCGGGCGCAGCAACATCGTTGGATTCACAGCCATTACTACCGGAACCCCGGTAGGCCGACGGCCGAGCACGGTGTGGCGCAAGGTCGCCTCATAGAGGCGGACCTGGGGCTGGTCCAGGCCGAACAGGTCCTTGCATGGAGGACAGTAGGCGGACCTGCTGCGGAATCCCGAGAGAGTCCCGCGATCAGCACATATATCTAACAAAGGACACAAAGCCTCGCGCGCTCCAAAAATTGGCAGATGATACCTTATCGCTTTTGTAGATCCATTCTTTGCTCTTCTCTTATGATTCCGGTGATGCGATTCCGGTGATGACGGGCATGTAGAGATCGATCACTGTATTCAAATGCACGGCTACGCGCGTATCGGTATGCCAGATTCGGACAATCCGACATCTCGGTCGAAATGCAAATGTAGGCGGTTCTACCCTCGAAGCTGGGATGAGTTCGTGGGTGCGCGTCGCTGTCGTTGAATCGCTCGTGATCGATCCTCGTTCGTTGTTATACGCAATCCACAGGGAAAACATGCGATCTTATCGACGAAGCGCCATGTTGGTCGCCGCGATATGTGCGGTGGCCGGCACCATGGGCGGGATGCCGGCGCACGCCGACAGCGCCGCCCAGTCAAAGGCCCAGCTCATCCAGTCGGCCGCTCTCTGGCTGACGCCGCCACCCGGTAAAGCCGAGACCGCCAAGGACGGTACGACGACCGAAAAGGTTGTCTGCGGGCCGCCGTACCTGACCGGCGACCCGGACCTCGGGCCCGTGTCCCTACCGCGGACCGGTTACCTCGGTAAACTTCTGCGCGGCTACGCGCCCCTGGGCAATCTCGAACCGCAGCCCTTCCTCTCGAGCTACTGGGACTACGCGGTGAACAACTATCGCTTCCCGCCCGACGCCGGATTCGCCCGCTCCGGCAACTACCCCAACGGCAGACCGCTGGTCAAGACGACGTTTCTGCAGATCGGCATGAAACTCGACCGTTTCGGCGGCTACACCGGAGCTTTCCTGTCGCCGATCGGCGACCCATTCATCAGTAGGTCGTTGCCGCCGCGGAGTCTCAACACCAACCCACAGGATCCCGGGCACCCGTGCAACTATCACGCATTCCGGGTGCTCAAGTCGTTCCGCGTCGACGTCGGCCCGGCCGCCCCCGCGTTCCAGCAGCCGGGTGGCGGCACGCAGTATCACGTGCTCAGCAAGTACATTCCCGAAGCTCCGCAGACAAGCGAAGAAGTTCCGGTGAGCTGGCTGCTGCAGAACGAATACCTGGAGGAGATCGCGCCGCCCTCACTACCCGACGTCAAGGACGAGACCGGCCAGCGCCCGGGCGGCCGCGGGACGGGCATCCATGGCGCGAGCAGCCAGAGCACGAGCGGCAAGGCCGACAGGCACCAGCTAAGCCGTGTGGGCACCGAGAATAGATCTCACGGTCGCTGACGCCTGAGCCGATCGGGGCAGCATCCGCGGCGCGCGCCCTCGGCGGGATGGGGAGATCTCGCCGAAGGCGGGCGTCGCGCCCTGCTGTCGCACGTTCTAGCGTTGCGTGGCCGGAGGTGGTCACCAATGACGGTCCTGGGGTCGCGGTCATACCCGGCCGAAAACTGGCGCTAAGCATGTAACCGCAGGTCATCGCAGCTCTTCGCCGACAGTGAGACCACAGTTGGACACGAGCCCGGCAGCCGTCGGTGTGGTCAAGGCCGTCAGTGGGCGGTGGTGGAGTCTTCCAGCCCGGCGGCGGGGGCGGTGAACACGGCGGAGGCGGCGCGGGGGGCAGACGGCCACCGCGGCGGTTGAGAAACTGGTCCTTGCTCGAGTCGGCGCCTGTCCAGGTACGGCGCTGGTGCAGCCAGTCCAGCAGGGGTTGACGCAGATGGGGTGGATTGGCACCTCACGCCCTTTGCCGCCCTTACCGCAGACGATCAGCACGCCCTTGCGGGCGGAGGTGCGCACGTCGGGTACGTCCAGGGCGACGGCGTCGCCGATGCGCAGCCCGGCATGGAAAGGCAGCAGGGCTACGCGCGGTCGCGGGCATCGATCAGTGGATCCCCGCCGACGCTGGAGGGCCGTTCGGCGCCACGCGAGATACATCCGCACTCGGGAGGCATAGGTGCGGCGGGTGTCGGCCGGCAGTGGCACCTCCTGCAGAGCGGTAGCGGCGGGCCGAGCGGGCGCTGACCTCGGTGGTGGCCACCTCCTATCTGCTGGGCGTCTCGACTCGCCGGGTGGAGAAGCCGGCCGAGCAGCCCGACGCCGCCTCAGTGCGCGCTCAGCACCGCCAGGCCGTCCAGACGCTGGAGGACAAGTACCCCAAAGCGGCCGAGCATCTGGACGAGGCGCGTGAGGACATCCTGACTTTCGCCGCCTATCCCAAGGCGGTGTGGCGGCGGGCTGGACGTGCTGGGCGAACGGAACAGCCGAACCCATCGAAGAAACAGAGGTCGGCGACGAGGTCCTCGCAACAGATCCGGAAACGGGCGAAACCACGTCGCAGCCTGTCGTTGGACTGATCACCGGCGAGGGTGTCAAGAACCTCGTCCACATCTCCGTCGCCACCAATGATGGAGCGGGCGTCGTTATCGCCACCGACGATCACCCGTTCTGGGTCCCCGCCCTGCGTGCGTGGATCGCCGCCACCGATCTGCAGCCCGGTGTATGGCTTCAGACCGGGGCCGGTACCCACGTCCAGGTCTCAGCGGTAGAGCGGTGGACCGCCGGAAGCCGGGCGCGTTCACAACCTGACCGTCGCCTACCACTTTGCCCTCGGAGCAACCAGCGCGCTGGTTCACAGAACGGCGCGAAGGCCGGATTCATCAAGAACCAGGATCGCCGCTGAGGCTACGCCTCCATCGAAGCCGGCGGAGGTACCTGGAAGGATAAGAGGGCAACGAAGGCCGGGCTTACAGGAAGCATCGGCGCAACCGATATTTACGTCATTCAGTACTAACAGGTGATCATGTCCGGTCTCAACAAGGAAGTTCAGCGCGCGGTCAAAGCAGCCGTCCACCCGCTGGGATTCTCGGCCACACGCACCCGGGGCATCTTCATTCAGAAGCGGGGGGAAGGCGCCTTCGGCTGGCTCGGTCTCAATGACAATGACACCGACATGCCGCGTTCCCTCAACATCAACCCCGTGGTAGGCGCGGGACATGAACGAGTCCTGCAGGTCCTGGCTGAGCTCGATCCTGACAACGGCGAGTATGCCCCAGTCATCAGCCAAAATCTTGGCTACACAATGCCGGAGCCAACTTACCGGACCTGGAGGTTCTTCAGGGATGGTGGTGTGGATGCGACGGCGGAAGACCTGGCCGCCAACTTGACTGCCTATGGCGAGCCATTCATCGCTCAGTGGGCGGACTGGGGCCGTTTCTCGACGGAGATCGAGACGACGGATCTGCTCCACGAGTACACGAGGTGCGTGGTGATTCCCGTGGTACGCGTTCTGAATGGACGGCTCAAGGACGCATTCGAAATGGTGGAGGCTGAGCTCGCACGGGTCGCGGAGTCGCAGGATGTCTATGCCATGTTCTACCGCGACGAGTACGCGGTCCGGTTCCGGGCGCGCAAGTGGTGATCGTGTTTCGCCCAGGTAGACATCCAGGCCACGATCCCGTGGCCCCACGTTGCGTCGCCGAGAGCGAACCGAGCCGGGCTCGATGACGGCGGGACCTCATTCCGTTGTGGGCGATCGCGTGGGCCTCCTCGGGGGCCATGCCGCACATGCGCAGCAGTTGCTCGGCCGGCTCGTCCGCCGAGTCCTCGTCCACCAGGTCGGGGTGTTCGAGCCAGACAGCTGCAGGAACCCGCCGAGGTAGCCGAGGCCGCCGGCCTGGTGGAGCTGAGGAGTCCCCGATGAGCGGTTCGGCGAGGGCTGCGTCAGTTGCAGCGCCCGAACATCTGCACGTAGGTCACGGCCGGGGTGATGGACCCGGCGGCCGGATCCGCGCTGCCCAAGGCCGTTCGGGTGTACATCTCCGTGAAGGTCGGGCTGAGGATGTTGGCTCGGTGCGGCTTGCTGTTCATCCACCACGTGACAGCCGCCCGGGGTGTCACCTGGGAGCTTCCCCACCCCACGTAGGCGTTCTCGCCAATGGAGAACGAGGTGCAGCGGCGGCCGTAGCCCACGGCCTCGGCACGGCTCAGCGGGGTCGACCCGGTCTGCGGATTGACGTGCGGATCGCACGTGCTGGGGTCGTCCTTCATGGGGCGGCAGTTCTTGCCCGGCTCCACCTTTCCCCACCAGCGCAGGCGGACGGCGTCAGCGGCGTGCATGGCCGCCGCGCCGCCGAGCCCGGGGGAACTGCCCTTGCCGAGCGAGAGATATCTCTTCAGAGGCCGCAGGTTGAGGCCGGGTGCGGTTCGTTCGGCGTTGACAAGACATAACACCGCAGTTTCGATGGTGGTCACCTGCCTCCTGAAGTCGTACCGTCCCCGGCTGGTGTTGGGGAAGGCGGTTTGGGGCTGGTAGACGAAGTCGATGTCCGCGCAGGTCGCGGCGCCTCTCAGCGGTGCGGCCGCGGCGGCTGCCGACGGTGCCGACGACACGGCGGCGGTCAGGCTCAGCAGGAGAGCGCCGGTCACGACGGCGCCGGCCCGCCGCGGGTGTACCGCGGGCATGGCACTGCGGATCTTTCTCATGGACCCCTTCTTTCCGTGATGATTAAGACGGTGGTTGCACGACCGGCTGGAACGGGCACGGGCCCCGACAAGGAGCCGTGCCCGGACCAGGGCGGGGCCGAGTGGGTCAGAACGGGACCTGCTGGGCCAGCAGCCCGGGGCCGCTACCGCGGCCTGACAGGATCCGGCAGAACTCGACGGCGTCCAGGGTGATCTCCTCGCCCGCCGTGCCCTCCTCGAAAGCGCCTCCCGCGGGCCCGCCCAGCCGGAGCTGGAACGGTCCACGGTGGCGGCGCGCCCATTCGGCGACCACGTCGGCCACGATCACGCCGTCGTGCCCGGCTGTCAGCATCAAGGGGCGGCCGGTCGCCCGGGCGATGTCGACGCGGTGCATCCAGGTGTCGCGGGTGTAGATGACGTCGTACAGATAGCCCAGCCGCCAGGTCTCCGCCGTGCCCGCCACGTCCGAGGCGATCGGGACCCAGCGCAGCGGCGCCGGCAGCCTGCGCCGGGCGCGGGCGGCCCGCGGCGCGGTCGTGGCGAGCAGTTCGGTGAGCTGGGACGTGCTCAGATGGGCGCGCTCGGCCACCTGGACCTCGGTCATGCCGTCGACGAGGGGCCGCTCACCCGCAGCCCGCCTGCCCGCCCGCAGTTGGTGGAGGCTCTGGCGCGGCGAGGCGACGAACTCCATCGCGCCCAGCACGTGCGCGACCA
>NZ_JBEXUP010000136.1:0-23200 GCF_040614375.1 Nonomuraea sp. NPDC005983 | reverse complement strand
CGGCCGCGCTGGCACCCGGCCTGCCGGTCCGCGCCCGGCTGGCGGCGCTGCTCGCCGGGGTCGGCAGCGGCGCGCTCGGCGCCTACGACGACCTGTACGGCACCACCTCGTCCAAGGGGTTCAAGGGCCACCTGACGGCGCTGGCCCGAGGCGAGGTCACCAGCGGCGCGGTCAAGATTCTCGGCATCGGGGCCACCGGGCTCGGCGCCGCCGCGCTGGTCTCGGAGGGGCCGGTCGACACGCTGGTCAACGGTGCGGTCGTGGCGGGCAGCGCCAACCTGGCGAACCTGTTCGACCTGCGTCCCGGCCGGGCGATCAAGGTGGGGCTGCTCGCGGGAGGGCCGCTGCTGGCGGCGTCCGTCCTGCGCGACCAGCCGGTGTCGGCCGCGCTTGCGGCCGTTCCGCTGGGCGCCGCCGCGGCGCTGCTGCCCGACGATCTCGGCGAGCGGGCCATGCTCGGCGACGCGGGCGCCAACGCCCTGGGAGCGCTGCTCGGCCTGGCCGCGGTCACCCGGCTGCGACGTCCGGGCAGGCTCGTGCTGCTCGGCACCGTCGCCGCGCTGACCGCCGCGTCGGAGAAGGTGAGCTTCACCAAGGTCATCGCCGGCAACAAGGTGCTCAACAGCCTGGACATGCTGGGCCGACGTCCCGTCGATCCCGCCTGACCCGGGAAGCGGCCCGGGCGCGACTGTCGGTGCGGGCTGGCAGGATGTGACCGTGACCGAGACCGAGACCGTGTACGAGGGCGCCGGATGGGTGTCATGACGTCGCGGCTCGCCCGGGGGGTCGCGGGCGGCGCGCTGCTCATCGGCGCGATCACGGTGCTCGCCCGCGTCACGGGGTTCGCCAAGCAGTACGCCCTCGCCCAGACCGTCGGCACCAACTGCCTGAGCACCGCTTACTTCACTGCCAACCAGATCCCCAACATCATCTTCGAGGTCGTCGTCGGCGGCGCTCTGGCCGGGATGGTCGTGCCGGTCCTGGCAGGCTCCGACGGCGAGCCGGGCGCGCGGGCACGGGCGGGGAGGATCAGCTCGGCGCTGCTGACCTGGGTGGTGGTCGTGCTCGTCCCGCTGGGGGCGCTCACGGCGCTGCTCGCGGGGCCGATCACCGGCCTGTTCTTCGGCGACGCGATCAAGGGGTGCGACGTCGGCGCGGTCAGCGCGGCCGCCACCCGCATGCTGGTGGTGTTCGCCCCCCAGATCCCGCTGTACGGCGTCGCCGTCGTCCTGTACGGGGTGCTGCAGTCGCACAAGCGCTTCGCCGGGCCGGCGCTCGCCCCGCTGGTGTCCAGCATCGTGGTCATCGTGGCCTACCTGCTGTTCGTCCCGCTCAGCCACGGCGTGACCGACCCTGCCAAGGTGCCGGGCGCCGCCGAGCTGGCGCTGTCGGTCGGCACCAGCCTGGGCGTGCTGGCCCTCGTGCTCACCGTGCTCGGCCCGGTAGCCGGGCTGGGCCTGCGCTGGCGGCCCACGCTGCGCTTCCCCGAGGGCGTGGCGGCGCAGGTGCGCAGGCTGGCCCTGGCCGGGGTTGTCGCGCTCCTCGCGCAGCAGGCCGCCATGATCGTGGTGGTGGTGCTGTCGAACTACGAGATCGGCGGCGGGGCGATCGCCGTGTACAACTACGCGTGGGCGATCTACCTGGTGCCGTACGCGGTGCTGGCCGTGCCGATCGCCACCAGCGCCTTTCCCCGGCTGGCCGCGCGCGCGGGCGAGCAGGAGCCGTTCGCGGCGCTGGCGGCGAGCACCACGCGGGCGGTGGTGCTCGTGTCGGGGCTGGCCGCCGGGGTGCTCGCCGCCGCGTCCGGGCCCGGCGCGGTGGTGTTCCTGAGCTTCAAGACGGACGATCCCGCGCTTGTACTCGGCCTGGCCAGGGCGATCGCGCTGTTCGCGCCCGGGTTGATCGGCTACGGGCTCGTCGCCCACCTGAGCCGGGTGCTGTACGCGGCGGGGCACGGCAGGGCCGCCGCCACGGGCACGGTGGCGGGGTGGGGCGTCGTGATGATCGCCCAGGTCGTCTTCGTGCCGGCCTTTCCCGCCGACTGGAAGATCGCCGGCCTGGCGCTGGGCATGACGGTGGGCATGACCGTCGGCGGCGGCCTGCTGCTGGTCTCGGTGGTGCGGACGCGGGGGCGCGCAGCGGTCGCCGGGCTGGGGCGGGCCACGTTCGCCGCCGTGGCGGGCGGGGCGGCCGGATACGTGGCGGGGGCGGCCGTCGCGGGCTGGCTCGACGCGCGCGGCGTCTGGCCCAACGTGCTGGCAACCGCGGTGGCGGCGCTCGTGGCACTGGTGGCAGGGGGCCTGGTCGTCGCGCTGGCGGACGGCGCCGACACCCGCGAGGTGGCAGGGCCGCTCATCCGGGGCAGAACGGCCGACCGGCACCCAGCGGACGAGCCCGCTGACGGTCGCTGACGGCAGGGCGCCGAAGGGCGCTGACGGCAGGGCGCCGAAGGGCGATCGCGGCCCGCGAGGATCGGGCTGAGAGGGAGGAGAGGTCGTGCGGGTGGCATTCGTGCTGGGCACCACGTCGGGCGGCACCGGGCGGCACGTTCGGATGCTGGTCGAAGGGCTGGTCCGGCGCGGGCACCAGGTGCTGGTGGCCGGGCCGCGCAGCGTCGAGGAGCAGTTCTCGTTCGCTTCCGCCGGTGGCCGGTTCGTCGAGATCGCCGTCTCCGACCGTCCGCACCCGCTCAACGACCTGCGCGCGGTGCTGGCGATCCGGCGCCTGATCCGCGACGCGGACATTGTGCACGCCCACGGTCACCGGGCGGGCGCGCTCGCCGCCCTGGCTTGCGGGCCGCGGCTCACCCGGCGCACGCGCGGTGGGCGGGCGCTGGTCGTCACGTTGCACAACGCGCTCACCGCAGGCGGGCTGATCGGGTTCGTCCACGGGGTGCTGGAGCGGATCGTCGCGTGGCGGGCCGATCACGTGCTGGTCGTCTCGCCCGATCTCGGTGCGCGGATGCGCGAGCTCGGCGCCCGCGACGTGCGGCCTGCCGTGGTCGCCGCGCCCCTGCTCAGGCCCGCCAAGCGGGCCGCGGCCGAGGTGCGGGCCGAACTGGGGGCGAGGGGGCGGCCCGTCCTGCTGACGGTGGCCCGGCTGGCCCAGCAGAAGGGGCTCGAGAGCCTGCTCGACGCGGCCCGCGGGCCATGGCAGGGCGAGACGCCGCTGTTCGTGGTCGCGGGGGAGGGGCCGGCGCGTCCGTACCTGGAACGCCGGATCGAGGACGAACGGCTGCCCGTGCTGCTGCTCGGCAACCGCGACGACGTCCCCGACCTGCTCGCCGCCGCCACCGCAGTCGTCTGGCCGAGCCGGTGGGAGGGGCAGCCGCTCAGCCTCAGCGAGACCCTCAAGGCCGGGAGGCCGGTGATCGCGACGGCCGTCGGCGGCGTCCCCGACCTGCTGGGCGGAGCGGGCGTGCTCGTCCCGTACGGCGACGCCGAGGCGCTGCGCGCCGCCGTGCGGGAGATGGTGGGCGGCGCCGGGGTGGCGGAGAGGCTGGCGGAGGCGTCGGCGCGGCGCGGCACGGAACTGCCCGGGGCCGACGAGGCGGTGGAGAGCGTGCTCAATGTTTACGACGTCAATAGCCGACTGCGCGATTAGGCGGGGCTTACGGGTTCTCGTATACTGCGGGGGTTAGGGAGGGGAGTATCCCTTCGCGGCAGCCTCGTCATCACGGTGTAGCCCCACTCCACGGGGCCCCCGGGGCTGCCGGTCCGCGTGTTCGGCGGGCGGGAGAGACCTCCGGCAGTCAGTCGTGCATGCCGGAGGTTTGATATGAGCGTCCCTATGTGGGCCTGGATCGCCGTGATCGGCGGTCTTCTTGTTGTTCTCGCCATCGACCTCTGGATCGTGGACCGTGGCGAGGCCCGAGAGTTCTCCATGCGGCAGGCCGGATACTGGGTCACGTTCTACGTCATCCTGGCCGCCATCTTCGGCGCGGTGCTCTGGGCCACCTCCGGGCCCGACAAAGCCGGCGAGTTCTTCGCCGGCTACATCACTGAATACAGCTTGAGCGTCGATAATCTGTTCATCTTCTTCATCATCATGAGCAGATTCGCGGTGCCAAGGGCGTACCAACACAAGGTGTTGCTCGTCGGAATCCTGCTCGCACTGGTCATGCGCGGCATCTTCATCGCCCTCGGCGCCGCCGCGCTTGAGCGGTTCAGCTGGCTGTTCTACGTGTTCGGCGCTTTCCTCGTCTACACGGCGATCAATCTGGTCCGCCAGCACCTCAAGGGCGAGGAAGAGGAGTTCAACGAGAACATCCTGCTCAGGTGGGTGCGCAAGGCGTTCCCCACCACTGACGGGTATGTCGGCTCCAAAGTCACCGTGAAGGTCGACGGGCGGCGCATGGTCACCCCCATGCTGATCGTGATGGTCGCCATCGGCACCACCGACCTGCTGTTCGCGCTCGACTCCATCCCGGCCATCTTCGGGCTCACCAAGGACCCGTTCGTCGTCTTCACCGCGAACGCCTTTGCCCTGATGGGGCTGCGTCAGCTCTACTTCCTCCTGGGTGGGCTGCTTCAGCGTTTGGTCTACATCAGCTATGGCTTGGCGTTCATCCTGGGGTTCATCGGGGTTAAGCTGATTATGGAAGCCTTGCACGCCAGCGAGGTCTCCTGGGCGCCCGAAGTCCCGATCTGGGTGTCGCTCACGGTCATCGGCGTCACCATGGTCACCACCACTGTGGCCAGCCTGATCAAGGCCCGCATTGACGCGCGCGAGGGCGAGGAAACCACCCAGAGCAGGGCTAGCTAAACGGCTGTCGAGGCGCTTTGCTTGTGTAGTTGCGTCGTGTAATAGTTACGGATTCTTCTGTAACATCACGGCAAAGCGCCTTGTCCAGTCACCACCAAAGGTTGTTCGTGTCAGACGATTCTGCTAAGAAGGGCCGCCGCGTGCGGCTCGCGCGCGGGGTCTCCCCGTGGCTCCTCCCGACCGTCGCCGCCGCGGCGGCAACCGCGTTCCTGACGCGCCGGGACCGGCGCTGGGCGCTCGCGGCCGTGCCGCTGAGCGCGCTGACCGGTGGCATGCTCTGGTTCTTCCGCGACCCCGACCGCACGCCTGGCGAGGGCCGCGTCCTGTCGCCCGCCGACGGCGTGGTGCAGAGCATCGACCCCTGGCCGGACGGCCGCACCCGGGTGGCGATCTTCATGAGCCCGCTGAACGTGCACGTCAACAGGGCCCCCCTTGCGGGAAATGTCGCATCCGTGCAGCATGTGGCGGGTGGCTTCCTGCCGGCTTTCAACAAGGACAGCGACCAGAACGAACGTGTGGTGTGGCATTTCGAGACCGCGCTCGGCGACATCGAGATGGTGCAGATCGCGGGCGCGGTGGCGCGCCGGATCGTGCCGTATCTGAGCTCGGGGGCCAAGGTCGCGCAGACCGAGCGGATCGGCCTCATCAGGTTCGGCTCCAGGGTCGACATCTACCTTCCCGAAGGGATCTCGCCCGCGGTCTCCGTGGGGGAGAAGACGGTTGCGGGGGTGACCAGAATTGACCGCGGCTGACGCTGGCGGCTGGCAGGCGGATGAAGAAGAACCACGCGGTCCGGTCGGTAAGGCGTTCCGCCTGTCCGCTGCCGACTCTCTCTCGCTGGGCAACGCCATCTGCGGGTTCCTCGCGGTGTGCGTCCTGGCCTCATCGGCGATCCAGTCGCTCAGGGCGGGTACCAACTTCACCCCGGCGCCGAGCTACTTCGCGACCGCCGTGGTGCTGCTGCTGATCGGCGCCACCTGCGACCTGTTCGACGGCCTGGTCGCGCGGCGCTTCCGCGCCTCCGCGATGGGCGCGGAGCTCGACAACCTCGCCGACGTGATCAGCTTCGGGTTCGCGCCCGCGTTCATGGTCGTGATCTGGGGTGGTTTCACCGACAAGGTGCCGTTCCCCGCGGTGGTCACAGCCGCGGCGGCGGTGCTGGTCGCGGGCGTCGTGCGGCTGGCCAGGTTCGCCTGTGTCAAGACCAAGAGCGGCGACTTCATGGGCCTGCCCATCCCGATGGGCGCCATGACCGTCATCTCGATCGTGCTGCTGTTCCAGCCCAGCATCTGGTCCCTGCTCGCGGTGCTGGGCGTGGCCTGGCTGATGGTCAGCCGTATCGAGTACCCCAAGCCGAAGGGGCAGCTCGCCGCGGTCGTCCTCGGGTGGATCATGGTGAACGTGGCGTTCCTCACCTTCTGGGTCGCCTGGCCCGAGGGCGGCGACCTGCCGATCAAGATCGGCGCGACCATGCAGATCGCGCTCGTGGCCGCGATCCCGCTGCGGGTGCTCTTCTACAAGCGCGAGCAGCGCAGGGAAGCCGAGCGCATCCACGGCTAAGGGCGATTTTTCGTCTCTATTCGGTTTTGATGGAGGCATGTCAGCCCCGCGTGAGCACACCCGCACGTACTTCCTCGACTGACCCCCGCCTGCCGAAGGGCGGGCGGGGTCGTCACGGAGTGTCGGCGCGGCCGGGGGTCACCAGCCTCTGGCGCGCCATTCCCCCAGGTACGGACGCTCGGCGCGCAGCGTGGTGTCCTTGCCGTGGCCCGGATACACCCAGGTCTCGTCGGGCAGCCGGTCGAAGATCCGCTCGACCACGTCCGTGTAGAGCTGGGTGAAGCGCTCGGGGTCCTTCCGCGTGTTGCCCACGCCGCCGGGGAAGAGCGAGTCGCCCGTGAACAGGTGCTGCTCGGCGCCTCCGCCGTCGTAGAGCAGCGCGATCGAGCCGGGCGTGTGGCCGCGCAGGTGGATGACCTCCAGCGTGACCGTTCCCACGGCGATCCGGTCGCCGTGCTCCACCGTGCGGTCGACCGGGACCGGCAGCGCGGGCGCGTCGAGCGGGTGCGCAAGCGCCTGGGCGCCGGTCACCTTGACCACCTGTTCGAGCGCCTGCCAGTGGTCGCCGTGCTGGTGGGTGGTGACGATCGAGCTGAGCGGCCGGTCGGCGACCAGGGCCAGCAGCCTGTCGGCGTCGGCTGCCGCGTCGATGAGCAGCCCGTCGCCGGTCTCGACGCAGTGCAGCAGGTAGGCGTTGTTGTCGTACGGCCCGACGGCCAGCTTGTTGATCGTCAGCCTGGGCAGCTCACGGACGTCGGCGGGACCGCCGACCTGGACGTCACCGGTGTAGGTCATGGGTAGTCCTCTGGGGGCGTCGCGGGCAGGTCAGCGGGGGCGGGCATAATCAGCCACGGTGGCGGCGCCGGGAGGGCCGCGGGGCCCGGTGTCATCGTCCGCCCCTCGGGCACCAGCCTAATCCCCTCGCCGCCGGATCTTCCTGTCAGCCAGGCGAGCATGTCGGCCGGAGCGCCCTCGACCGATGGGCCGTCCTCGCCGACCTTCCACTCCGTTGCGGGCAGCCGGAAGCTCCTGATCGGGCTGCTCTCACGTGGCCAGGTGGCCGCGCAGTCGTGCAGCTCCCGCAGGACGAACGCTTCGGGCCAGTCGGAGGGGCCGTAGCCCGCGCCGAGGTCCACGTGGTGCATGCCCACTTCGCGCAGCCGCCGGACCAGGCAGTACCAGGCGGGGTGGTCCGGCGGGCGCATGCCGGCCACCGAGGCCTGCCACGCCTGCTCGGGCAGGTCGCGGACGGCCGCGTCCAGACGGGCGGCGCTGTCACGCAGGTCTGCCAGGTGTTCGGCGGCGGAACGGGCCGCCTGGGCCTCGATCTCGGCCTCCCTGGACCGGGCCGTCGGGTACTGAGGAGTCTTGACGCCGGTCTTCGCCCAGGTCAGCAGGCGGATGTGGCTGTCGGCGTTCCTGGCGACGTGGGCGAGCACGTGGCCCCTGCTCCAGCCGGGCAGGCGGGAGGGGGCGGCGACGTCGTCGTCGGACAGGCGCGCCGCGGTGGCCAGCAGCCGGTCGGTCGCCGCGGCCAGTTCGGCCTGCAGCGCGGGAAGGACTGTCATATCGCGATATTTCACCATCCTGGGTCGCGGGGCGGAGGCGGGGCATAAAACGGCAGGTCACGAGGTTCACAGGTAAAGGCCTCCTGCCTGGGTGGGAGTAGGCCGTAACCTGGGAGGGACGGATTTTCGGGGGCAGGAACGCGTGCCGCCGAAATTGTCGGAGCCCCCGTCTACCATCCCCCGTGGACCTATCCGCCTTTTCGACATCCGGGATTGCCGTGGCAGACCGCCTGATCGTGCGTGGTGCACGAGAGCACAACCTCAAGGACGTCTCGCTGGACCTACCGCGAGACTCGCTGATCGTCTTCACCGGCCTGTCCGGCTCGGGCAAGTCGAGCCTGGCCTTCGACACGATCTTCGCCGAGGGGCAGCGTCGCTACGTCGAGTCCCTGTCCGCGTACGCCCGTCAGTTCCTCGGCCAGATGGACAAACCCGACGTCGACTTCATCGAGGGCCTGTCACCCGCGGTGTCGATCGATCAGAAGGCCACCAGCAAGAACCCCCGCTCCACGGTCGGCACGATCACGGAGGTCTACGACTACCTGCGGCTGCTGTGGGCGCGCATCGGCAAGCCGCACTGCCCCGTGTGCGCCCGCCCGATCGCCAGGCAGACCCCGCAGCAGATCGTCGACCGGGTGATGGATCTCGACGAGGGCACCCGGTTCCAGGTCCTGGCCCCCGTCATCAGGGGTCGCAAGGGTGAGTACGCCGAGCTCTTCCGTGAGCTGCAGACCAAGGGCTTCGCCAGGGCCAGGGTCGACGGCACGGTGGTGCGCCTGGAGGAGCCGCCGACGCTGAAGAAGTACGAGAAGCACGACATCGAGGTCATCGTCGACCGCCTGTCGGTCAAGGAGTCGGCGCGGCGCAGGCTCACCGACTCGGTCGAGACCGCGCTGCAGCTGTCCGGCGGCACCATCACGCTGGAGTTCGTCGACCTGCCTGAAGACGACCCCGGCCGCGAGCGGTTCTACTCCGAGCACCTCTACTGCCCCTACGACGACCTGTCGTTCGAGGAGCTGGAGCCGCGCTCGTTCTCGTTCAACTCGCCGTTCGGCGCCTGCCCCGAGTGCACCGGCCTCGGCACCAAGATGGAGGTCGACCCCGACCTCGTCGTCCCCGACCCCGAGCGGGCTCTCGGCGAGGGCGCGCTGCATCCCTGGTCGGGCGGGCACACGAGCGAGTACTTCGTCAGGCTGATCGAGGCGCTGGGCCACGCCATGGGCTTCACCCTCGACACGCCGTGGGAGAAGCTGGCCAGGAAGGCGCAGAAGGCGCTGCTGTACGGCCACGACGAGCAGGTCCACGTCCGCTACAGCAACCGCTACGGCCGCCAGCGCTCCTACTACACCACCTACGAGGGTGTCATCGCGTGGGTGCAGCGCAGGCACGCCGAAGCCGAGAGCGACTCGACCCGCGAGCGGTTCGAGGGCTACATGCGCGAGATCCCCTGCCCCGCCTGCAAGGGGGCCAGGCTCAAGCCGGTCACCCTGGCCGTCACGGTCGCCGACAAGTCGATCGCCGACGTCGCCGCCATGTCGATCGGCGAGTGCGCGAAGTTCCTGGCCGCGCTCAAGTTGTCCGACCGCGACATGCAGATCGCCGAGCGGGTGGTCAAGGAGATCAACGCCCGCATGGGCTTCCTGCTCGACGTCGGCCTCGACTACCTGACCATGGACCGAGCCGCCGCGACCCTGGCGGGCGGCGAGGCACAGCGCATCAGGCTGGCCACCCAGATCGGGTCCGGCCTGGTCGGCGTGCTGTACGTGCTCGACGAGCCGTCGATCGGCCTGCACCAGCGCGACAACATGCGGCTGCTCGACACGCTGATCAGGCTGCGTGACATGGGCAACACGCTGATCGTGGTCGAGCACGACGAGGACACCATCGCCGCCGCCGACTGGGTGGTCGACATCGGCCCCGGTGCGGGCGAGCACGGCGGTCAGGTCGTCGTCTCGGGCACCGTCCAGGAGTTGCTGGCCAGCGAGGAGTCGATGACCGGGCAGTACCTGTCCGGGCGCCGGAGCATCCCGATCCCCGCCAAGCGTCGCAAGCGCGACAGGAAGCGGCAGATCACCGTTAAGGGCGCGCGCGAGCACAACCTCAAGGGCGTCGACATCGACTTCCCGCTCGGCGTGTTCACCGCCGTCACCGGCGTGTCGGGGTCTGGCAAGTCCACGCTGGTCAACGACATCCTCTACAACGCGCTGGCCAAGGAGCTCAACGGCGCGCGCACGGTGCCGGGGCGCCACTCCCGCATCAACGGGATCGACCTGGTCGATAAGGTGGTCCACGTCGACCAGTCGCCGATCGGCCGCACCCCGCGGTCCAACCCGGCCACCTACACCGGCGTGTTCGACCACATCCGCAAGCTGTTCGCGGCCACCACCGAGGCGAAGGTCCGCGGCTACCAGCCCGGGCGGTTCAGCTTCAACGTCAAGGGCGGGCGCTGCGAGGCGTGCGCGGGCGACGGCACGATCAAGATCGAGATGAACTTCCTGCCGGACGTGTACGTCCCGTGTGAGGTCTGCCACGGCGCCCGCTACAACCGCGAGACGCTGGAGGTCCACTACAAGGGCCGGACGATCTCCGAGGTCCTCGACATGCCGATCGAGGAGGCGCTGGGCTTCTTCGACGCGATCCCCGCGATCAAGCGGCACCTGCAGACCCTGCACGACGTCGGCCTCGGGTACGTGCGGCTCGGGCAGCCCGCCACCACGCTCTCCGGCGGCGAGGCGCAGCGCGTCAAGCTCGCCTCCGAACTGCAGCGACGGCAGACCGGCCGGACGATCTATGTCCTCGACGAGCCGACCACCGGCCTGCACTTCGAGGACATCCGCAGGCTGCTCGGCGTGCTCGGCAGGCTGGTCGACGGCGGCAACACGGTGATCGTCATCGAGCACAACCTCGACGTCATCAAGACCTCCGACTGGGTCATCGACATGGGGCCCGAGGGCGGCTCCCGGGGCGGCACCCTGGTCGCCGCCGGAACCCCCGAGGACGTGGCCCTGGTCGACGACAGCCACACCGGGCGGTTCCTGCGCAAGATCCTGGAGCTCTGACACACCGGCGCCCTGATCCCCGTCCGGGAATCAGGGCGTCGCCGATCAGGTGAGGGCGAAGCTGCGCACCATCCAGCGGTGGTGGTCCACGAAGCGGCGCTGCCTGGCCATCCGCCACCGGGCGAACGACACCGCCACCACGGCCAGCAGCGCCACCCAGGGACGCCGCCGCCAGCGCCGGCGAGAGCGTGCGTGCGCGGACGACTGCGGCCTGGCGTGGCAGCAGTCATGCCCGCAGCCTGGACGCCGTCACTGACCGCTCACCTACCACCCGCTGACGGGACCGACGGGTGCCGCCAATAAGGTGAAGGAACGGTAACGGCCTGGCCCGCACACGGTCAGGGACGACGGGGAAGGGTCGGGGAAAGTGACGGTAACGGAGCGGGGCTTCACTATGCCCGGAATCGGCCGGCGCGAGGCGCTGGGGGCGGCCGGGGTCGCGGCGTGCGGTCTGGCCCTCGCCGGTTGCGGCGCGTCGGGTGAGGGGCAGGCGGCAGCGGTCCCCGGTATCAAGGGGCAGGTCATCGCCAAGACGGCCGATGTGCCGGTGGGCGGCGGCGTGGTCGTGCAGAAGTGGAAGATCGTGGTCACCCAGCCCACGGAAGGCGTCTACAAGGCGTACAGCGCGGTCTGCACCCACCGCGGCTGCGCGGTCGGCTCGCCCAAGGAGGGCGTCATGACCTGCCCGTGCCACGGCAGCGAGTTCTCCGCCGCCGACGGCAAGGCTTTGAAGGGCCCGGCGTCCGCGCCGCTGACGGCCTACCAGGTGAAGGTCGAGGGCGACGGCATCGTCGTGGTCTGAACCGGTAATTGTGCGTGGTCCCGGGTTTGGCCTACGGAACGCTGAACCGGTGCGGCGGCACCGGCCGTACCTGTAGTGAGAGTCGAGACCTGGGAGGACGCACCATGACAGAAGCGACGCGCCGGGCGGTGGTGCTCGGAGCCGGAGGCACCGGGCTGGCGGCTGTGCTCACCGCGTGCTCGGGCTACGGCACGGCGACGACTCAGGCGAGCCAGGAGCCCGCAGCAGACGAGCCGTCGTCCGCGGCGCCGAAGAAGAAGGCGAAGGGGGCCAAGGCGCTCGCCGAGACCGCCGACATCCCCAAGGGCGGCGGGAAGGTCTTCGAGAGCGAGAAGGTGGTCGTCACCCAGCCCACCGACGGTGAGTTCAAGGCGTTCACCGCGATCTGCACCCATCAGGGGTGCACGGTCGCAAGCGTCTCGAACGGGACGATCAACTGCCCGTGCCACGGCAGCAAGTTCAAGATCGCGGACGGCTCCGTGGCCAACGGGCCCGCCTCCGAGCCGCTCGCGGAGAAGAAGATCAAGGTCGCGGACGGCAAGATCTCCCTGGCTTAGCGGTCTTCATCAATTTTTCACCTGCGTACGCTTGGGTGGTCCCATGGGAGATGACCTTCAGAGCCGCAGAGCGGTGATCGCGGGCGTGGGTGTGGGTGGCCTGACGCTGGCGCTGACCGCCTGTGGCGGCAGCAGCGACAGCTCGGCCAGCGCCCAGCCCTCGGCCAACGCCGCAGAGTCCGGCGCGCCGGCGGGTGGCGGGCTGGGCAAGACCTCCGACATCCCCGTCGGCGGCGGAACCGTGTTCAAGGACCAGAAGGTCGTGGTGACGCAGCCCAAGTCGGGCGAGTTCAAGGCGTTCACCGCGATCTGCACGCACCAGGGGTGCACGGTCGCAAACGTCTCGAACGGGACGATCAACTGCCCGTGCCACGGCAGCAAGTTCAACATCGCCGACGGCTCGGTGGCCAACGGGCCCGCGAAGCAGCCGCTCGCGGAGAAGCAGATCAAGGTGGAGGGCGACCAGATCACGCCCGCCTGACCCGTGGCCCGGCCGTGCGGGCCGGTCGCGTCGCAGGCGGCCGCCGTGTGGACCGGCCGCGGTGCGGCCGGGACGGGCGGCGGCCGACCTGTCTGCGGGTTGGTCGGTGGGGCGGTTGCTCCGCAGGGTTTGGTCGGTGAGACAGTTGCTCCGCAGGGTTGGTCGGGGGGACGGCTTGCTCGCAGGGTTGGGTGGTCGGCGGGTCAGCTTGTCGGTGCGGCCTATTAGGCTTTGGGCGTGGCGAGATCAGCGGGCAGTCCCTTGAGCTTCCGGCCCAGACCGGGGTCGATTCCCGAGTCCCCGGGGGTCTACCGGTTCCGCGACTTGCACGGTCGCGTGATCTACGTCGGCAAGGCCAAGAGCCTGCGCCAGCGGCTGAACTCCTACTTCGCCGACTTCTCCGCGCTGCACCCGCGCACCCAGTCGATGCTGACCACGGCCGCCGACGTCGACTGGACGGTCGTCGGCACCGAGGTCGAGGCGCTCCAGCTGGAGTACTCCTGGATCAAGGAGTACGACCCGCGCTTCAACGTCAAGTACCGCGACGACAAGTCCTACCCGTACCTCGCCGTCACCATGGGCGAGGACTTCCCGCGTGTCCAGGTCATGCGCGGCGCCAAGCGGAAGGGCACGCGCTACTTCGGGCCCTACTCCCACGCGTGGGCCATCCGCGAGACCGTCGACCTGCTGCTGCGCGTCTTCCCCGTCCGCACGTGCAGCGCGGGCGTGTTCAAGCGGGCAGGGCAGATCGGCCGTCCCTGCCTGCTCGGCTACATCGACAAATGCTCGGCGCCGTGCGTCGGCCGGGTCACCCCCGAAGAGCACCGGGCGCTCGCTGAGGACTTCTGCGACTTCATGGCGGGCAACACCAGCCGCTTCATCAAGCGGCTGGAAAAGGAGATGCGCGAGGCCGCTAGCGAGCAGGAGTACGAGCGAGCCGCCAGGCTCCGCGACGACATCCAGGCGCTCCAGCGGGCGCTGGAGAAGCAGGCCGTGGTGCTCGGCGAGGGCACCGACGCCGACGTGATCGCGCTGGCCGAAGACCCGCTCGAGGCCGCCGTCCAGGTCTTCTACGTGCGCGGCGGGCGTATCCGCGGGCAGCGCGGCTGGGTGGTCGACAAGGTCGAGGAGACCACGCCGGGCGAGCTCGTCGAGCAGTTCCTGCTGCAGATGTACGGCGAGGCCGGGCCCGAGTCGATGCCCCGCGAGGTGCTCGTGCCCGCGCTGCCGCCCGACACCGAGGCCGTCGCCGAACTGCTGTCCGAGCAGCGCCAGGCCCGGGTCGAGGTGCGGGTGCCGCAGCGCGGCGACAAGAGGTCGCTGATGGAGACCGTCGAGCGCAACGCCAAGGAGTCGCTCGCGCAGCACAAGATCCGCCGTGCCAGCGACCTGACCACCCGCAGCAAGGCGCTCCAGGAGATCGCCGACGCCCTCGACCTCGACCAGGCGCCGCTGCGCATCGAGTGCTACGACGTCTCCCACCTGCAGGGCGAGAACGTGGTGGCCTCGATGGTGGTCTTCGAGGACGGCCTGGCCCGCAAGAGCGAGTACCGCCGCTTCGCCGTCAAGACCAAGGAAGGCGACGTCGCCTCGATCCACGAGGTCATCACCCGGCGCTTCCGGCGCTACCTGGAGGAACGCTCGGCCACCGGCGAGCTGGCCCCCGACGACGACGCCCACGGGCCCATCGACCCCGAGACGGGCAAGCCGCGCAAGTTCGCCTACCCGCCCAACCTGGTCGTGGTCGACGGCGCCGGCCCTCAGGCGGCCGCCGCCCAGCGGGCGCTCGACGAACTCGGCATCGACGACGTCTCCGTGTGCGGGCTGGCCAAGCGGCTGGAAGAGGTGTGGCTGCCGGGCGATGACCAGCCGGTGATCATGCCTCGTTCAAGTGAAGGCCTCTACCTGCTGCAACGGGTGAGGGATGAGGCGCACAGGTTCGCCATCACCTACCATCGTTCGAAGAGGTCCAAGACCGTGAAGGAGAGCGCGCTCGACAGCGTGCCCGGCCTCGGCCCGGCGCGCAGGCAGGCGCTGCTCAAGCACTTCGGCTCCGTGAAGAAGTTGCGAGAGGCCACCGCCGCCGAGATCTGTGAGGTCCAGGGCATCGGTCCGTCGATCGCCGAGGTGATCGTGTCCACGCTGAAGGGGGAGTCACCGTGAAGATCCCGAAAGGGAGCGCCGGTGTCGGAGCCGTGGAACGTAGGGGGCGGAGCGTCTTGAGTGACGAGGGAAGGCGCCAGATTTCAGCGACCGAGCCGCCGAACGGAGTGAGGCAATGAGCTCGCGAGGAAGCGCTGGCGTCTGGACTGAGGAGCGGTGGGAGCGCAGCGACCTGAGTGACGAGGGAAGGCGCCAGATTTCAGCGACCGAGCCGCCGAACGGAGTGAGGCAATGAGCTCGCGAGGAAGCGCTGGCGTCTGGACTGAGGAGCGGTGGGAGCGCAGCGACCTGAGTGACGAGGGAAGGCGCCAGATTTCAGCGACCGAGCCGCCGAACGGAGTGAGGCAATGAGCACGGAGCCGGCGTTCGTCATCGTCACCGGCATGTCGGGGGCCGGGCGCAGCACCGCGGCCAAGGCGCTCGAGGACCTGGGCTGGTTCGTCATCGACAACCTGCCGCCCGGCCTGCTGTTCGCCATGGCCGAGGAGGCGGGCAGGGTCAAGCTGGCGGCCGACAAGGTGGCCGCCGTCGTCGACGTGCGGAGCCTGGCCTTCACCACCGACCTGAACGCCGCGATCGAGGAGCTGGAGGGGCGCGGCGTGCGGGTGCGCGTGGTGTTCCTCGAGGCCAGCGACGAGGAGCTGGTGCGGCGCTTCGAGAACGTCCGCCGTCCGCACCCGCTGCAGGGCGAGGGCAGGCTGGTCGACGGCATCACCCGCGAGCGCGGCATCCTGCGCGAGGTGCGAGCCAACGCCGACCTTGTCATCGACACCTCCTCGCTCAACGTGCACGAGCTCCGCAACAAGATCGTCGCTTACTTCGGCGGGGAGGACCGGCCGGGGCTGCGGCTGAACGTGGTGTCGTTCGGCTTCAAGTACGGCCTCCCGGTCGACGCCGACCTGGTGGTCGACTGCCGCTTCCTGCCGAACCCGCACTGGGTGCCCGAACTGCGGCCGATGAACGGGCTGGAGGCGCCTGTGCGCGAGTACGTCCTGGGCCAGCCGGGCGCCAAGGAGTTCCTCGACGCGTACGAGGAGGTCCTGCAGGTGGTGGCCGCCGGGTACGCGCGCGAGGGCAAGAGCTACGCGACGCTGGCCGTGGGGTGCACGGGCGGTAAGCACCGCAGCGTCGCCATGGCCGAGCAGGTCGCCGCCAGGCTGCGTGACCGCGGTATGGAGGTCCAGGTTAGTCATCGGGATGTGGGCCGGGAGTGACCGATGAGCACGAAGACCCAGGCGACGCGTGTCCGGTAAAGGTCTCCGGCGGGGTGGTGGCCGCCGAGGCGGCTCGGGCGGCCCGGTGGGCGCGCGGGCCGCGGGTGGTGGCGCTCGGCGGCGGGCACGGGCTGCACGCGTCGCTGTCGGCTCTGCGTTCGGTCACTGACGCGCTGACCGCCATCGTGACCGTGGCCGACGACGGCGGGTCCAGCGGACGGTTGCGACGCGAGCTGGGCGTCCTGCCTCCCGGCGACCTGCGGATGGCGCTGGCCGCGCTGTGCGGCGACGACGAGTGGGGCAGCACCTGGAGCGAGGTCGTCCAGCATCGGTTCAGGAGCGAAGGCGAGCTGCACGGGCACGCGGTCGGCAACCTGCTGATCGTGGCGTTGTGGGAGCTGCTCGGCGACCCGGTGGCGGGCCTCGACTGGGTGGGTCGGCTGCTCGGGGCGCAGGGGCGGGTCCTGCCGATGGCGTCCGTGCCGCTCGACATCGTGGCCGAGGTGGAGCTCGACGGTGTCACCTCGACCGTGCGCGGGCAGGTGGCGTGCGCGCTGACTCCCGGGCGGGTGCAGGCCATCTCACTGGTGCCGGAGGATCCGCCCGCGCGGCCCGAGGCCGTGGAAGCCGTGCTCGACGCCGACTGGCTGGTGTTCGGGCCGGGGTCGTGGTTCACCAGCGTGCTGCCGCATCTGAAGGTGCCCGAGCTGGCCAGGGCGCTGCACGCGTCCCGTGCCAGGCGGCTCGTGACGCTGAACCTCGCGCCGCAGCCCGGCGAGACGGACGACTTCTCCCCGCAGCAGCACCTGGAGGTGCTCAGGCAGCACGCCCCCGACTTTTCGGTAGATGTCATCCTTGCCGACACCGGCGTGGTGGACGACCGCGACGCCTTGGAGAAGGCCGCCACGGCGATCGGCGGACGGCTGGTCATGGCGGACGTGGCCGCCCGCGACGGGTCCCCCAGGCATGACCCACGACGTCTTGCCTTCGTCCTGGACGAGATTTTCCTCCAGAAGCGTTGATCCTGGTCGGCGTGGCGCAAAGGTGCGAGAGACTGCTGAGAGCCGGTCTGAATGGGGGAGGACTAACGCTTATGGCGATGACGGGTGTGGTGAAGGACGAGCTGAGCCGACTGCCCGTGCTCAAGCCCTGCTGCCGCAAGGCGGAGGTGTCCACGCTGCTGCGGTTCGCGAGCGGCCTGCACCTCGTGGGCGGGCGCATCGTGATCGAGGCCGAGCTCGACACCAATGCGACCGCACGACGGTTGATCAAGGACATCGGCGAGGTGTTCGGCCACAAGGCGGAGGTCCTCGTCCTGGCGCCGGCCGGGCTGCGTAAGGGGTCGCGGTACGTCGTGCGCGTCTACCGTGACGGCGAGGCACTCGCCCGCCAGACGGGCCTGATCGACAACCACGGGCGGCCCGTGCGCGGCCTGCCTCGTCAGGTGGTGGCGGGGGCCGCCTGCGACGCCGAAGCCGCCTGGCGCGGCGCGTTCCTGGCCCACGGCTCGCTGACCGAGCCGGGGCGGTCGATGTCGCTGGAGGTGACCTGCCCGGGGCCCGAAGCGGCGCTGGCGCTGGTCGGCTCCGCGCGGCGGCTCAAGATCCACGCCAAGGCCCGCGAGGTGCGCGGCGTCGACCGCGTCGTGGTCCGCGACGGCGACGCGATCAGCGCCCTGCTCACCCGGCTTGGCGCGCACGACAGCGTCCTGGCCTGGGAGGAGCGGCGGATGCGCCGCGAGGTGCGGGCCACCGCGAACCGGCTGGCCAACTTCGACGACGCCAACCTGCGCAGGTCCGCGCGGGCCGCCGTCGCGGCCGGGGCGCGGGTGCAGCGGGCGCTGGAGATCCTCGGGGACGAGGCGCCCGACCATCTGGTGGTCGCCGGGCGGCTGCGCGTGGAGCACAAGCAGGCGTCTCTGGAAGAACTGGGGCAGATCGCCGACCCGCCGCTGACCAAGGACGCCATCGCCGGACGCATCCGGCGGTTGCTCGCCATGGCCGACAAGCGGGCCTCCGACCTGGGCATCCCCAACACCGAGGCCAACCTCACCGTGGACATGCTCGCCCCCTGACCGGCCTCCGTGTCGGTGTGTGCGCCGTTCTGGCGGCACGCGCGGGATGCCTGGCCTGGCCGCCTGCCTGGCTGGGGTGTCCGGCGTGGCCGTCTGCCGGGTTGATGCGTACGTTCCTGTACGGCAGGCGGGCTGGGCGCGCACTCGCCGACGTGGGCGGGTGTCTGTCATGGCCGGTCGTGAAGGCTCACGGGGTGCTCGCCGTGACGCATCGCGTCCTTGGCCGGGTTCCGTGGATGCGGCCGGCCGCCGTCCGGTCGCGCCGGGGCCCGCCGTCGCGCTGCTCGCCGACCCGGCGCCCCGGCCCCCGAACACCGCGTCGAACACCGCGTCGGCGGTGTCGCTGGCTACTGCTGGGGGGTTCTCGGGGTGAAGAGGTCGGTGGTCGGGCGGTTGGGAGTCGGCGCGTTGAGGGGCTCGAAGGGGGCCCGGTACTCCGGCTCGGCGGGTTCCTCGTCTGGAGCCGGCTCCTCGAGCTTGGTACGGCGGCGCAGGCGCAGGACGCGCAGCAACGTGAGGAGGAAGGCCGGGCAGGCGGCGAGCGCGAGCATCAGCCAGAAGCGCGACGAGGTCTTCAGAACGCTCCAGAAGACCGAGGCCTCGGCCGTGACGACGCGCCGGAACTCGTCCGCCGTGGCCATCGGGCCGCCCGTGTCCAGGGCCGAGGCGACGAATGTGCCGAGGAAGCCCAGGAGCAGCGACGCGCAGGCGTACAGGGCCGCCGCGAAGGGAAGGACGAGACTTCTGGGGCGCACCGCCCACAGCGCGAAGCCGACGACGAGACCCAACGCGAGGCTGATCAGGCCGCCGAGCGGCACGCCGTCGCCGAACTGGCGGACCTCCAGCGGCAGACGCGCACTGAAGTAGATCGCCGCGCCGAACCCCGCCGCGCCCAGTAGCGTCGCGAAGAAGCCGATGATCAGGCCTGCGAGCAGGCCGGATCGCTGTTGTGACATCTCAGCCCCCAGAGAATGTCGGGATTTACTCCGATGAGTCGGGCACTTTACTCGAACCGCACAAATTATGCCCTCGGAATGGGGATACGCTGGGCGGGGGCTGGCGTGGTCTAAACCAATTTAGGTCCGATAGTGTTCGGGGTGAGGTTTCAGCCCGCCATCACGTACGAGGAGATCGGTAACCGTGAGCATCCGCGTAGGCGTCAACGGCTTCGGCCGCATCGGTCGCAACTTCTGGCGTGCGGTCGCCGCCAGTGGCAAGGACATCGAGATCGTGGCGGTCAACGACCTGACCGACAACGCGACGCTCGCGCACCTGCTGAAGTACGACAGCATCCTCGGCCGCCTGCCGTACGAGGTGAAGGCCTCCACCGACGAGATCACCGTCGACGGTAAGGCGATCAAGGTCTTCGCGGAGCGCGACCCCGGCAAGCTGCCGTGGGGCGACCTCGGTGTCGACGTGGTGGTCGAGTCGACGGGCCTGTTCACCGACGCCGCCAAGGCCAGGGTGCACGCCGAGAACGGCGCCAAGAAGGTCATCATCTCGGCCCCGGCGAAGAACGAGGACGTCACGATCGTGATGGGCGTCAACCACGACGCCTACGACCCGGCCAGCCACACGATCATCTCCAACGCGTCCTGCACCACCAACTGCCTGGCCCCGATGGCGAAGGTCCTGCACGACACCTTCACCATCGAGAAGGGCCTGATGACCACCATCCACGCCTACACCCAGGACCAGAACCTGCAGGACGGCCCGCACAAGGACCTGCGCCGCGCCCGCGCCGCCGCGCTCAATGTGGTGCCCACCTCCACCGGCGCCGCCAAGGCGATCGGCCTGGTCCTGCCCGAGCTCAAGGGCAAGCTCGACGGCTTCGCGATGCGCGTGCCGATCCCCACCGGCTCGGCCACCGACCTCACGATCGACGTCAGCCGCGACGTCACGGTCGAGGAGGTCAACGCCGCGGTCAAGGCAGCCGCCGAGGGCCCGCTCAAGGGCATCCTGACCTACACCGAGGACGAGATCGTCTCCTCCGACATCGTCACCGACCCGGCCTCCTGCATCTTCGACGCCGGCCTGACCAAGGTCATCGGCAACCAGGTGAAGGTCGTCGGCTGGTACGACAACGAGTGGGGTTACTCCAACCGCCTCGCCGACCTGATCCAGCTGGTGGGCGCAGACCTCTGATGCGCACGATCGACGATCTCGACGTGAAGGGCCGGCGCGTGCTCGTGCGCGCCGACCTCAACGTCCCACTCGACGGTGAGACGATCACCGACGACGGGCGCATCAGGGCGTCCGTGCCCACGATCAAGGCCCTGACCGGCAGGGGCGCGAAGGTCATCGTCTGCGCGCACCTGGGGCGTCCGAAGGGCGAGGTGAACCCCAAGTACTCGCTCCGGCCGGTGGCCAGGAGGCTGGGCGAGCTGCTCGAGGCCGATGTGGCCTTCGCCGAGGACGTCGTCGGGCCGAGCGCCCAGGGCACGGCGGAGTCGCTCCAGGAGGGCCAGGTCGCCCTGCTGGAGAACCTGCGGTTCGAGCCGGGCGAGGAGTCCAAGGACGACGCCGCCCGCCGCGCGTTCGCCGAGAAGCTGGCCGGGCTCGCCGAGCTGTACGTGGGCGACGGCTTCGGCGCCGTGCACCGCAAGCACGCCAGCGTCTACGACGTCCCCGAGCTGCTGCCGCACGCGGCGGGCGGGCTGGTCGTGGCCGAGGTCGAGGTGCTGCGGAAGCTGACGGCGGGCGCCGAGCGGCCCTACGTGGTCGTGCTCGGCGGCGCCAAGGTCTCCGACAAGCTGGGCGTCATCGCCAACCTGCTGACCAAGGTCGACCGGCTGCTGATCGGCGGCGGCATGGCCTACACCTTCCTCAAGGCCCAGGGCCACGAGGTGGGCAACTCGCTGCTCCAGGAGGACCAGCTCGACCAGGTGCGCGGCTTCCTCAACGAGGCCGCCAAGCGCGGCGTCGAGCTCGTCCTGCCCGTCGACGTGCTGGCGGCCACCCACTTCGCCGCCGACGCGCCGTACGAGGTGGTCGAGGCCACCGCCATCCCGGCCGACCGCGAGGGGCTCGACCTCGGCCCGCGCAGCCGCGAGCTGTTCGCCACCAAGCTGGCCGACGCCCGCACGGTCTTCTGGAACGGGCCCATGGGTGTGTTCGAGTTCGAGGCGTTCTCCGGCGGCACTCGGGCGGTGGCGGAGGCGCTGATCGCCTCCGACGCCTTCACCGTGGTCGGCGGCGGCGACTCGGCGGCGGCCGTACGACAGCTCGGCCTGCCTGAAGACGGGTTCTCGCACATTTCCACCGGTGGCGGGGCGAGCCTCGAGTATCTCGAGGGCAAGCCCCTGCCCGGACTCGCCGCCCTGGAGGGGTGACCGTGAGGAAGCCGCTCATCGCCGGCAACTGGAAGATGAACCTCAACCACCTTGAGGCGATCGCGCTGGTCCAGAAGCTGGCCTTCGCGCTCAACGACAAGGACTTCGACAAGGTGGAGGTCGCGGTCCTGCCGCCGTACACCGACCTGCGCAGCGTGCAGACGCTGGTCGACGGCGACAAGCTGCGCATCGAGTACGGTGCCCAGGACCTCTCCCAGCACGACGCCGGGGCTTACACCGGCGACATCTCCGGCATCCTGCTGGCCAAGCTGGGCTGCACGTTCGTGGTGATCGGGCACTCGGAGCGGCGGCAGTACCACCACGAGGACGACGACCTGGTCAACGCCAAGGTGCAGGCCGCCTACCGGCACTCGATCACGCCGATCCTGTGCGTGGGCGAGGGGCTGGCGGTGCGGCAGGCGGGCGAGCACGTGGCCCACACGGTGGCACAGCTCGAGGCGGCGTTGCGCAA
Organism: Nonomuraea sp. NPDC005983; assembly: GCF_040614375.1. Taxonomy (NCBI): domain Bacteria; kingdom Bacillati; phylum Actinomycetota; class Actinomycetes; order Streptosporangiales; family Streptosporangiaceae; genus Nonomuraea; species Nonomuraea sp. NPDC005983. The sequence goes on along the minus strand of NZ_JBEXUP010000136.1, from coordinate 1,154 downwards.
GGTGCCGTCCGAGCAGGCACAATCGATAGTGGTGGCCTACGAACCGGTGTGGGCGATCGGCACCGGCGAGGTGGCCACCCCCGAGGACGCCCAGGAGGTGTGCAGTGCGTTGCGTGAGCGACTCGCGGTGCTGTACGACTCCGAAGTGGCCTCGGCGATCCGTATCCTTTACGGTGGCTCGGTCAAGTCAGGCAACATCGCCGGGATCATGGCTCAGCCCGATGTCGACGGCGCGCTCGTGGGCGGTGCCAGCATCGACGCCGGGGAGTTCGTCAAGATCTGTCGGTTTTCCGAGATGTCTGGCTAACTGAGCGGTTCAGGGGGTGCGATTTGACAGCAGGCCGTACCCTCAAGAAGCAAGTTTGAATCGTCACGCGTAACAGAGCACTGAAGGAACAGGCATACCGTGGAAATCGGCATCTCCATCGCCCTCATCCTGGCGAGCGCGCTCATGATCCTGCTCGTCCTGCTCCACAAGGGCAAGGGTGGCGGCCTGTCTGACATGTTCGGCGGCGGTTTCTCGTCGAACTTCGGTGGTTCCTCCGTGGTGGAACGCAACCTCGACCGCCTGACCATCATCACCGGTGCGGTGTGGTTCGTCTGCATCATCGCTCTGGGCCTGCTCCTGAGGCCCTGAGCACAAATCGACGCGTGACAGTGATTCTCCCCCCGTGTCTCGCGGGGCGATCGAGCGAGGAGTTCATCCGTGGGTAGTGGCAACGCGATCCGTGGCAGCCGAGTCGGCGCCGGCCCGATGGGGGAGGCCGAGCGTGGCGAGGCGGCTCCGAGAGTGCGGGTCTCGTTCTGGTGCGCCAACATGCATGAGACGCGCCCCAGCTTCGCCAGCGACGCGGCGATCCCCGAGATGTGGGACTGCCCACGCTGCGGCCTTCCAGCCGGCCAGGACGAGCAGGCTCCGCCTGCGCCGCCCAAGAACGAGCCGTACAAGACGCACCTGGCGTATGTGAAGGAGCGCAGGAGCGACAAGGACGGCAAGGCCATCCTCGAGGAAGCACTGGAGCGCCTGCGTAACAACAAGTCCCCCTGGTGATCCGATCCTGAACGGCGGCTCCCCGCACCTGGCTCCGGGGGCGGCCCCGTCGGGCTGAAGGGGGGGGGGGTCGCGGGCGCGCGTCCCGCCACCGGCGGGGTGG
>NZ_JBEXUP010000135.1:0-23226 GCF_040614375.1 Nonomuraea sp. NPDC005983 | reverse complement strand
CGGCAGCAGCATCAGCGGCATCGGCAGGTTGCTGGCCGTGGCCACGTTCTTGGTGACCATGGCGAGCGCGACCGACAGCCAGGTGATGGCGAAGGCCGGGACGACGGGGTGGGGACGCCGCCCATCCCCCCACAGCTCCGGCTGGAACAGCGTGGCCAGGAAGAACGGGTGGCCGGGCAGCTCGGCCAACCGCACCACCCGTCGCCGGCGTGTCTGGAGGGCCGTGCCGCGCCTGGTGCACCGCGTGGAACTGCTGCACGGGGCGCTGCCGCCAGGCCCCGCCGCAGAACTGGCGGCAGGGCTGGCGGCGGGGCCGGCGCGCTGACAGCGATCTGTGCGGGAACTGACAGCGGCCCACCCGACGATGGGCCCATGAACGCATTCGAAGCAGAAGGGCTGGTCAAACGCTTCGGCACGACGACCGCCCTGGACGGCATCGACCTGTCGGCCGCGCAGGGCACGGTCCTCGGGGTGCTCGGCCCCAACGGCGCGGGCAAGACGACGGCGGTACGCATCCTGGCCACGCTGCTGCGCGCCGACGAGGGCCGGGCCCGCGTGGGCGGCCTGGACGTGGCCCGTCACCCCTCGCAGGTGCGCCGCCTCATCGGCCTGACCGGCCAGTACGCCTCGGTGGACGAAGGCCTGACAGGCACCGAGAACCTCGTCCTCATCGGACGGCTCCTGGACCTGCGCGGCCGTGACGCCAAGGCCAGGGCGGCGCAGCTGCTGGCGGACTTCGGCCTGGCCGAGGCCGCCGACCGGCGGGCGAGCACCTACTCCGGAGGCATGCGCCGCCGCCTGGACCTGGCCGCCAGCCTGGTCGGCCGCCCCGAGGTGATCTTCCTGGACGAGCCGACCACCGGCCTGGACCCGGCCAAGCGCGAGGACGTGTGGAACATCATCCGCGGCCTGGTCGCCGACGGCGTCACCGTCCTGCTGACCACCCAGTACCTGGAGGAGGCCGACGCGCTGGCCGACGAGATCTCCGTGATCGACCATGGCAGGGTCATCGCCCACGGCACTCCCGCCGAGCTGAAGCGGGTCGTCGGCGGCCAGACCGTGCTCGTACGCCCGGCCGACGCGTCGCGCCTGGAGGAGGCGGCCGCCGTCATCGCCGCTGTGGCCGGACGTCCGGCCGAGTCGCCGGGACGCGGCGTGACCACGGTCCCGGTCGAGGGCGACGCCGCCTTCACCGAGATCGTGCGCAGGCTCGACGCGGCCGGCATCGCGGCCACCGAGCTGTCGTTGCGCCTGCCCAGCCTGGACGAGGTCTTCTTCACCCTGACCGGCCACCACGCAGAACAGGAGGCGGCGGCATGACGCTGACCGCGGAACGCACCGCTGCCCCCGCCCGCCTGCGCAAGCGCCCTTTCGGCCTGGCCAGGCACAGCCTCGCGCTGGCCGGGCGCAGCGTCGTCAAGACCCTGCGCACCCCCGAGCAACTCCTCGACGTGACGTTGCAGCCGGTCATCTTCGTCGTCATCTACGTCTTCCTGCTGGGCGGCGCCGTCTCCGGCAACACCCACGACTACCTGCAGTTCCTGCTGCCCGCGATCCTGGTGCAGACGGTGATGTTCGGCGGCATGGCCACCGGCGTCAACCTCAACACCGACATCAAGAAGGGCGTCTTCGACCGTTTCCGCAGCCTGCCCATCGCCCGCTCCGCGCCGCTGATCGGCTCGGTGCTCGGCGACCTGATCCGCTACCTGGTGGCGATCGTGGTGCTGCTGGGCTTCGGTTACGCGCTGGGGTTCCGCATCGGCACCGACCCGCTGTCGGCGCTGGGCGCCTGCCTGCTGACCGTGTACTTCGCGTTCTGCCTCAGCTGGGCGTTCGTGCTGCTCGGAGTGCTGATGCGGGAGCCGGGCGGGGTGCAGGGGATGGCCTTCCTGGTGCTCTTCCCGCTCACCTTCGGCACCAGCATGATCACGCCGAAGGGTACGCTGCCGGGTTGGCTGCAGGCGTGGCTGGACGTCAACCCGGTCAACCACGCCATGGACGCCTCACGCGCGCTCATGCTCGGCGGCCCGGTCGGCAGCTCGGTGACCTGGACGCTGGTCTCCGGACTGGTGTTCCTGGCCGTCTTCGCGCCTCTGGCGGTGCGCGCCTACCGGCGACGCGCCTGATCGCCTGCCCGGCACGGCACACGGGGCGGCGTCAGCGACGCGGGTGGCGTACCAGGGCCAGGGCCTGCTCCCGGTCGGCGTCGCGGCCTTCGTCGTAGGCCTTGCCGTACTCGCAGGGCCCCAGCGTGGCCCGCAGCCGCTCGGCCAGGCGTGCGATGTCGGGATTGAGCATGTCGGGGGCACCGCGCAGCCCGTGGGCCATGCCCAGCAGGACGGCCGCACGGCGCTGATCGCCGTCGGCTGCGGCCACGGCCGCGCCGGCCACCCCGATCCGGCCGACGACCGGCATGTCCATGGCCTCCAGCGCCAGCTCCACCGCGCGCTCGACAAGGGCCGCGGCGGTGGCGGGGTCGGCGAGCGCGACTGCGAGATGCGCTCTGGCGACCAGCACCAGGGCGCGGAACTGCGGCGCGACGAACGAGGCGTCGCCTATCAGCTCGTGGGCGCGCGCGTACTGGCGGGCCGCCTCGTCCAGGTCGCCTTCCAGGCGGGCCAGGTCACCGAGCCCGAGCCGGGCGAAGGAGACGTTGCGGGCGGCCATCTCGTCCTCGCCCGCCTCGACCATCCGCATCAGCTCGGCCCGCGCCTGACGCACATCGCCCTTGCACAGGTAGCACGTGGCCAGGCTGACGCGCTGGTGGCCCGCGTCGTCGCCGGCGTTCAGCTCCTGGATCAGCACGATCGCCCGGCGCAGCGCGCCGATCGCGCCGTCGAAGTCGCCGAACACCGAGTGCGTCTCGGCCAGCGAGGTCAACGCCATGCTGAGCGCCCACCGCTCGCCCACCTGGTTGAGCTGCTCGACGGCGATGACCAGGTCGGCGCGGGAGCCCGCCATGTCGCCGTCGTTCTCCAGGATGGCGGCCCTGATCATGCGCAGCACCCCGCGCGCCCACGGGTCGGGATGCTCCAGCCGGTCCTGGATGACGCGCAGGCCGTGCTCGGTGCTGTCGGTGAACAGCGCCAGCGCGGGCTCCAGCAGGGCCAGCACCGGATGGTCCAGGTCGGTGACGGACGCGACGACGCGCATCTCCTCCACGACGTCGTCCAGCCGGGCGAACCCGCCGGCGGTGGCGCTGTTGACCAGGCACATGGCGGTGGCCACGGCTCTGGCGGCGAGGGGCGCGTCGCCGGGCACCCTCAGCGCCATGCGCAGCCACTCGGCGGCCTCTATCCGCCTGCTGGTGCTCGTCCAGAACTGGCTGGCCGCTGCGGCGAGCCTGACCGCGGTGTCGGCGTCTCCGGTGTCGACCGCGAAGTGCAGCGCGGCCAGCACGTTGTCCTCCTCGCGGGTCAGCTTCGCCATCCAGGCCAGCTGCTCGCCCGTGCGCAGGAACGGCTCGGCGCGCTCGGCGAACCGCAGGAAGTATGCGGCGTGCGCGGCCCGCACCGGCGCGGCGTGCCCGCGCTCCGCCAGCCGCTCCAGCCCGTACTCCCGGATGGTCTCCAGCATCCGGTAGCGGCCCTGGCCGTCGCCGTGCAGCAACGACTTGTCGACCAGCGCGGCGAGCAGATCAAGCGTGCCGCCAGAAGGTGCGGCTCCGTGCCCGGTGGCCCCGGTGCCCTCCTCGAACGGGCCGCCTGCTCGTCCGGCGTCCAGGCTGTCCAGGTGCTCGGCGGCGGGGAGGTCGAAGGTGCCGGGGAAGACGGCCAGCCGTTCGGCGAGGCGGCGTTCCGGCTCGTCCAGGAGGTCCCAGCTCCAGGCGACCACCGCGCGCAGCGTCTGGTGACGGGGCAGCGCGGTGCGGCTGCCGCCGGTCAGCAGGACGAACCGGTCGTCCAGGCGGGACGCGAGCTGCTCCAGCGTCAGCGCGCGCAGCCGCGCGGCGGCCAGCTCGATGGCCAGCGGCAGACCGTCGAGACGGCGGCACACCTCGCGCACGCTGGCCTCGTTCTCGCCGGTGAGCGCGAAACCGGGCTGCACGGCGGTCACCCGGTCGGTGAACAGCTCGACGGCGGGGTCGGGCGGCAGCGGCGGCACCGGGCAGAGCGCCTCGCCCACCAGGGCCAGCGGCTCGCGGCTGGTGGCCAGGATCCGCAGCCGGGGGCAGCTGCCGAGCAGTTCCTCCGCCAGGCGGGCGACCGGGTCGAGCAGGTGCTCGCAGTTGTCGAGGACGAGCAGCACCTGACCGGCGCCGACCGCGTCGACCAGCCGCCCGATGGTGTCGCGCGGGCCACCGAGCAGCGGCGCCTGCCCGAGCACGGACAGCACCGCCTGAGGGACGTCACGGGGATCGCGTACGGAGGCCAGCTCGACCAGCCACACCGCCGACCACCCGCCGCGCGAGACGTCAGTGTTCGGGCTGTCCTCGCGTGGGGCGGGGAGGAGGGCCGCGGCGACCGTGGTGGCCAGGCGCGTCTTGCCCGCGCCACCCGGGCCCACCAGTGTGACGAGGCGGCCCTGACGGAGTTGGGCGCGGATGCGGTCGATCTCGCCGGCCCGTCCGACGAAGCTGGTCAGCGGGGCGCGCAGGTTGGTGCGGGCCGGCCGGACGGGCTCCGGACGCAGCAGGGCCAGGTGGATGTCCCGGAGCTCGGGGCCGGGATCGGCGCCGAGCTCGTCGGCGAGCCTGCGCCGGGCCTCCTCGTAGGCGGCCAGCGCCTCAGCGTCGCGCCCGGCCGCATGCAGGGCCTTGATGCGGGTGGCGTGCAGTCGCTCCCGCAGCGGGTGGCGGGCGGTGAGCTCGCTGAGCCGGGCGATCAGCGCCGCGAGCCCGCCGCGTGCGGTGGAGAGCTGGGTGATGGCGGCCAGTTCGGCTTCGGCGTGCTCTTCGACGGCCGCCAGCCGGGCTTCCTCCAGCCGGGCGGCGTAGCCGACGGCGAAGGGGGCGCCGGCCAGTTCGCCCAGGGCGGGGCCGCGCCACAGGCGAAGGGCTGAGTCCAGCAGGCGGGCCCGCTCAGCCGGGCTCCCTTCGCGGCGGGCCTGGGCGGTGAGGCGGTCGAAGTCGTGGGCGTCGGTGGCGGCGTCGAGGCGGTAGCCGCCGGGCGTCGAGGCGAGCGCCGAGGGGTCGGGCAGCAGGCGGCGCAGCCGGGAGACGAGCGACTGCAGGGCGTTGGCGGGGTCGCCGGGCTGGTCGTCCGGCCACAGCGCCAGGGTGAGTTGTTCGACGGTGACGGCCTGCCCGGCCGCCAGCGCCAGCCGTGCCAGCAGCCGGCGCAGCCGGGCTCCGCCGACGGCGGGTCCGTCCACCTCCAGCGGCCCCAGGATTCCCACGCGCACACGTCCATGCTGCCACCGATCGGCGGCTCGCCCGCCCGCTGGAAGACGTTCGGGGCCGGGACTCAAGCGGACAGACCGGAGTCTCCTCCCAGGGCGTGCAGGCAGCGGGCGGCCTGGGCGCGGAGGGCGTCGGCGAGTGCGGGTGGGCCGCTGGTGAGGGTGAAGTCGACGTCCACAGAGGTGATCATCCAGACCAGCGCGGAAGGGGTGTCCGCGCCGACGTGCAGCAGACAGCTGTGCTCGTCGACGGTCTCGACGACGCCCATGCCCGGCCAGACCCGGTCTGCGACGGCTTCGGCGGGCTCGTGCAGGACGACGGTCGCCTGGAACGGCCAGGTTCGCGACGACAGCCGGTGTGCCAGGTAGGTCGCGACGTCGCCGTCGGGTGGCTGTCTGGGCGCGAACCGCGGGCCGGCCGGGGTGCGCGGAGTCATCCGGTCCACCCGGAAGGTGCGCCATCCGCCGCGGTCGGTGTCCCAGGCGACGAGGTACCAGTGCCGGACGAAGCTGACCAGGCTGTGCGGCTCGACGCACCGGACGGTGTCGCCGCCGCGAGGGCTGGAGTAGTCGAAGCGCAGGTGTTCATGGCGGCGGCAGGCGTCGGCGATCGCCATCAGCGTGTCCGGGCTCACGGCCGATCCGGCGGCGTTGACCCGGACGGTCGCCGTGTGCAGCGTGTTCACCCGGTGTCGCAGCCGGGACGGCAGAACCTGCTCGAGTTTGGTGAGCGCCCGCAACGAGGTCTCCTCGATCCCGGCGACCGAGCCGCCCGCCGCCGTGCGCAGCCCGACCGCCACGGCGACCGCCTCGTCGTCGTCGAGGAGCAGCGGCGGCAGCGCCGCACCGGCGCCCAGCCGGTAACCGGCGGTGCCCCGGTCGGCTTGCACGGGGTAGCCGAGCTCGCGCAGCCGTTCCACGTCCCTGCGGATGGTGCGCGTGGTGACGCCCAGACGCCCGGCGAGCTCGGCGCCGGACCAGTCGCGGTGGATCTGCAGGAGCGACAGCAGTTTGAGCAGTCGTGCGGAGGTCCCCAACATGCCACCAAGGGTGCCGGACACTTGGGACCGGAGCTGTCCCAACCGCCTCCTAGCGTCGTCCGCATGACGAGCACACAGCAGGGCATTCGCCCTTTCCGCATCGATATTCCGCAGGCGCAGCTCGACGACCTCAACGCGCGGCTGGCCAGCACCCGCTGGCCGGACGAGTTGCCGGGCGTCGGCTGGGACCGGGGGGTGCCGCTGGACTACCTCAAGGATCTTGCCGAGTACTGGCGCACCGGCTACGACTGGCGGCTGCACGAGGCGGAGATCAACAAGCACCCGCAGTACGAGTGCGCCATCGACGGGCAGAACATCCACTTCCTGCACGTGCGCTCGCCCGAGCCCGACGCCACACCGTTGATGCTGCTGCATGGCTGGCCGGGCGGCGTCGTGGACTTCCTCGACGTCATCGGCCCGCTGTCGGATCCCCGCGCCCACGGCGGCGACCCGGCCGACGCCTTCCACCTGGTGATCCCGTCGCTGCCCGGGTTCGGGTTCTCCACGCCGCTGGCCGGGCCTGGCATGGGCCCCGCGAAGATGGCCGGGCTGCTCGTGCGGCTGATGTCCCGGCTCGGGTACGAACGGTACGGCGTCCAGGGCTACGACACCGGCTCGTGGGTCGGCCCCGAGATGGGCGAGCAGGACCCGGGTCACGTTGTGGGCGTCCACGTCAACGCCATGATCACCTTCCCGATCGGGGTCGAAGGCGAGATGGACGGCCTCACCGAGGCCGAGCAGCGGCGCTGGCAGTCGATGCAGAACTTCAACGACGGCTATCTGCAGTGCAACTCCAAGCGGCCGCAGACGGTGGCCTACGGGCTGCACGACTCACCCGTCGGCCAACTCGCCTGGATCGTGGAGAAGTTCAAGGAGCTCACCGACCCGGAAGACGGGCTGCCCGAGGACAGCGTCGACCGCGACCGCATCCTGACCGACGTCTCGCTGTACTGGCTGACAGGCACGGCCGGCTCGGCGGCGCAGGTCTATTACGAGGAGATCTCCGCGACCGGCTGGAGCGTGACCGACTGGAGCACGGCCGACGGCGACACGGGCGGCGGCGCGGGCGGCACAGACGGGGGCGAGGGCGCGGACGGCTGGGCATCGTACCAGCGCGGGACGGTGCCGACCGGCGTGCTGGTCTCCACCCACGACGTGACCGTCCGCCCCTGGGCGGAGCGCGACCACAACGTCGTGCACTGGACCGAACTCGACAAGGGCGGCCACTTCCTCGCGATGGAGGCGCCGGACCTGCTGGTCGCCGACGTTCGCGAGTTCTTCCGGACGGTGCGCTGAAATGGCCGCCTGAGCTACGCCATCCAGGGAACTCGCGGCCGCGCCGCACGGACCGCCCGTGCGGCGCGGAGGCGCGTTCAGGCCTGCCACTCCTCGACGCCGCCCGGAACGGGGGCGGAAGGATCGTAGGGGGTACGGGTGAAGATGAACGTGTTGAGGTCGAGGTGGTCGGCCCCCACGCGCAGCGTCTCGCCCGCGTAGTAGCCGTCGAGGCCGAGCCAGGTGCCGTCGTCCTGCGGGACGAACCGGGAGATGCGTCCCTTGCCTGACACCGGCGTGAGCGACAGGCCGCGCTGGGGCAGCAGGCGCAGCACGTAGGGGGTCGAGCCCCAGTGCCACAGACCGGTCAGGGCCAGCAGATCGGGGTCGGCGGCGGCGGGCCGCCACTCGTCAGGCAGGCGGGGCTCGTGCTCGTCCAGGATGGCCAGCAGGTCGGTCAGCAGGCTGTCGGACAGGCCGGAGGTGATGTTGGCCATGAACAGCACGCCGATCCGGTCAGCGGGGTCGGCCCAGACGGTGGCCTGGAAGCCGGGCATGGAGCCGGTGTGCCCGGCCAGGCGGCGGCCGGCGTGCCGGGTGAGTTGCAGGCCCAGCCCGTAGCCGCTGGTCCAGGCGTCGCCGTCGTTGACGGTGGCGGGTTCGCGCATCTCTGCGACGGTTGCAGGGGACAGGACGCCGCCGGTGTCGCCGGCGATGAACGCGGCCCAGCGGGCCAGGTCGAGCGGGGTGGACCAGAGCTGCCCGGCGGGCGCCATGGCCTGGGCGTCGTGCTCGGGCTCCGGCAGCAGGACGTCGGCGAACGGGTGCACGGCGTACCCGGAGGCGTGGGGTGCGCGCGGGCGCGCGGTGGTGCCGGTCATACCGAGCGGGTCGAGCACCTCGTCCTGGACGGCCCGCAGCCAGGGCACGCCGCGCAGCCGGGCGACGACCTCGCCGAGCAGCGCGAAGCCGGTGTTGGAGTAGTGGTAGCGGCGGCCCGGCCGGTGTTTGCGATGGCCGGGCTCCAGCCGGGCGAGCAGGTCGGCGGCGGGCAGGCCGGGGGTGCGCTCCCACCAGTCGGTGGGCGGCTCGGCGCTGATCCCGGCGGTGTGCGACAGCAGCTGGGCCAGGGTGACGTCGCCGAACGGGGTGCCCGGCACGTGCTTGTCGAGGGGGTCGAGCAGGTCGAGCCGTCCTTCGTCGCGCAGCCGCAGCACGACGGCGGCCACCAGGCTCTTGGTGATGGACCCGAGCCGGTACTGCGTCTCGGCCGTCGGCGGGAGGCCGCCGATGCGGCCGCGCCCGCCGAACCACGCCAGTTCGCCGTCGCGGACGATCGCGGCCGTCAGCGACGGCACCCTGCACTCGGCCTGTTCGACGGCCAGCCTGCGCAGCAGCGCCCGCGCCGTCGTCTCACCCACCTGGTTCATGGGTGCCAAGCGTAGCCGTCACAGGGGGATCAGCTCGGACCCGATCAGCTCATGCAGGTCTCTCCCCGTCGGCTGCTTCGGGCCCCGCGCCTGTCTTACAGCGCGCGGGACGCGGGGAAGGCCCGAAATCGGGGCCGCTCCGGCTGGCGGGGACCCGCACGGCGATGATCGCGGCTGCCGGTTGCGGCAGAATGCTGCCCATGGCTCAGGAGCGTCCCCCAGGCAGCGTGCTGGATGCCGTCCTCGAGCGCATCACCTATGCCAACGAGGAGACCGGCTACACCATCGCGCGGGTGGCGACCGACCGGTCCGGCGCGGAGCTGCTGACGGTGGTGGGGCCGCTGCTGGGAGCGCAGGTCGGCGAGTCGCTACGACTGACCGGCCGCTGGACGTCACACCCGCGCTACGGCAGGCAGTTCGAGGTGTGGTCGTACGCCACGGTGCTGCCGGCCACGGTGCAGGGCATCCGCCGTTACCTGGGTTCGGGCCTCATCAAGGGCATCGGCCCGAAGATGGCCGAGCGGATCGTCGACCACTTCGGCACCGGCACCCTGGAGGTGATCGAGCAGGAGCCGCAGCGCCTGGTCGAGGTGCCGGGGCTGGGTCCCAAGCGGACCAAGATGATCGCGGCCGCCTGGGAGGAGCAGAAGATCATCAAAGAGGTGATGATCTTCCTGCAGGGGGTCGGGGTGTCCACCTCGATCGCGGTGCGCATCTTCAAGCAGTACGGCGAGAGCTCCGTCTCCGTCGTCAGGAGCCAGCCGTACAAGCTGGCCGACGACGTGTGGGGCATCGGTTTCAAGACCGCCGACACCATCGCCCAGGCCGTCGGCATCCCGCACGACAGCCCGGAACGCGTCAAGGCGGGCCTGCGCTACACGCTCTCGCAGGCGGCCGACGACGGCCACTGTTATCTGCCCGCCCCCAACCTGGTCGGCGACGCCGTCAAGATCCTCGAGGTGCCGGCCGAGCTGATCGCCACCTGCCTGGAGGAGCTGGTCGGCGAGGAGGGGGTGGTGCGCGAGGAGATCCCCGCGGGCGACAACGTCGTGCCCGCCGTCTACCTGCCGCCCTTCCACCGCGCCGAGCTGTCGCTGGCCTCCGGCCTGCTGTCGCTGCTGCGCTCGGGGCACGACCGGTTGAAGGCGTTCGCTGACGTCGACTGGGAGCGGGCCGAGAGCTGGCTGCACGGCCAGACGGGCGCCGAGCTGGCCACCGAGCAGCGCCAGGCGGTCCGGCTGGCGCTGACGGAGAAGGTGGCCGTGCTGACCGGCGGCCCCGGCTGCGGCAAGAGCTTCACCGTCCGCTCCATCGTGCTGCTGGCCCGCGCCAAGCGCGCCCGGGTGATCCTGGCCGCCCCGACCGGCCGGGCCGCCAAGCGGCTGGCCGAGCTGACCGGGCACGAGGCCACTACCGTGCACCGGCTGCTGCAGCTGCGTCCCGGCGGGGAGGCCACCTTCGACCGCGACAACCCGCTCGACGCCGACCTGGTGGTGGTCGACGAGGCGTCCATGCTGGACCTGCTGCTGGCCAACAAGCTGGTCAAGGCCGTCGCGCCGGGCGCGCACCTGCTGTTCGTGGGCGACGTCGACCAGCTGCCCTCGGTGGGTGCGGGCGAGGTGCTCAAGGACCTGCTCGGCGCGGCCGACGTGCCCCGCGTGCGGCTGACCCAGATCTTCCGCCAGGCCCAGGAGTCGGGCGTGGTGGTCAACGCGCACCGCGTCAACACCGGCCGTCACCCGGCCCTGGAGGGGATGACGGACTTCTTCCTGTTCCCGTGCGAGGAGCCGGAGGAGATCGCCGCGCTGACCGTGGACGTGGTGTCCCGGCGCATCCGCCGCAAGTTCGGCCTCGACCCGCGCCGCGACGTGCAGGTGCTGGCTCCGATGCACCGCGGCGCGGCGGGCGCGGGGTCGTTGAACATCGCGCTGCAGGAGGCGCTGACGCCGGGCAGGGAGGACCTGCCCGAGCGACGCTACGGCGGGCGGGTCTTCCGCGTCGGCGACAAGGTCACCCAGCTGCGCAACAACTACGACAAGGGCGCGGCCGGGGTGTTCAACGGCACGGTGGGCATCGTGGTCGACATCCGTCCGGACGAGCACAAGCTCACCGTGCTGACCGACGAGGACGAGCACGTCGACTACGCCTTCGACGAGCTGGACGAGCTGGCTCACGCCTACGCGGTGTCCATCCACCGCTCGCAGGGCAGCGAGTACCCGGCCGTGGTCATCCCGCTGGCCACCAGCGCCTGGATGATGTTGCAGCGCAATCTGCTCTACACCGCGATCACCCGCGCCAAGAAACTGGTGGTGATCGTCGGCTCGCGGCGGGCGTTGGCGCAGGCCGTGCGCACCAAGGGCGCCGGACGCCGCCACACCAGCCTCACCCACCGCCTGTCACAGCGCTGAGGCCGATTCCTGCTTTCCGCGCCGCGGCTCGCGTTAGCGCTGCCGTTTCGGCGACGGGCCGTCTGACCGGCCCTCGTTACCCCTGGTTGACCTGGGGCTGGATGCAGCAAGTGACCGAAATGTGACCGAACTCTCCCAAATGATTCTGCGTCTTACATGCAGGAGCATTAAGGTTTTTAAGGGCAGATTGCTGTAATGGGGGAGAGGACTGAGTTGAACGTTGCGCCCCGTTGGAAGAAGCCTGTTGCGGGACTGGCGCTGCTGACCGCGGCCACCCTGACGGCTTCGTGCTCGGGCGGCGGGAAGCCCGGCACTGGCGACGCGGCCGCTGCGGAGGCGTCCACGCCGCAGACGCCGCAGGCGCCGACGATCAAGATAACGCCCGCACAGGGCAGTGCGAAGGTCAGCCCGGAGAAGAAGATCGTGGTGACGGCCGCCGGCGGCACGCTGGACGAGGTCGTCGTCGAGGGTGGCGGGAGCCAGGTCCAGGGCAAGTACAGCGCGGACAAGACCAAGTGGGTCTCCAAGGGCCCGCTCAAGCCGTCCAGCAGCTACAACGTCTCGGCCAAGTCGGGGCCGACCAGCGCCGCGGCCACGTTCAAGACGCAGACGCCCGAGCGGGAGCTGAAGGTCGCCGACGTCACGCCGAACGCCAAGGGGGAGACGGTCGGCGTGGGGGCGCCGATCATCGTCACCTTCAACCAGCCGGTCTCCGACAAGGCGTCGGTGGAGCAGGCGCTGGAGGTCGAGTCGGAGAAGCCCGTGGACGGCGCCTGGCGGTGGATCAACGACACGGTCGTCATCTACCGAACCGCCAAGTACTGGCCGGCCCACCAGAAGGTCACCTTCAACGCCCGCCTGACCGGCGTCAAGGGCGGCAAGGGCCTGTACGGTGTCGAGGACTACGACACCACCCTGAAGATCGGCGCCAGGGTGATCAGCAAGGTGGACGCCAAGAAGCACATGATGTACGTCTACCGCGACAACAAGCGCGTGCAGACGATGCGCATCAGCGCCGGGATGGCCACCACCCGCGAGTACACCACCACCTCCGGCGTTCACCTGACGATGGAGCGCGGCAACCCGGTGCGGATGATCTCGCCGGGCCGCAAGAAGGGCGACCCGGGCTACTACGACGTGATGATCAACCACGCCGTGCGGATCTCCAACTCCGGCGAGTACGTCCACGCCAAGGACAACGTCTGGGCGCAGGGTGTGCGCAACGTCAGCCACGGCTGCATCAACTCCCGGCCCGACCAGGCCAAGTGGTTCTACGACAACTTCCAGCGCGGTGACGTCGTCGACATCGTCGGCACCACCCGCGCGCTGGAGTGGAACAACGGCTGGGGCTTCTGGCAGCTGCCCTTCTCCCAGTGGAAGAAGGGCAGCGCGCTCTAGCCCAGCCGCTTGTGCAGGAGCATCCCGGGCCAGGAGCCGACGGTGAACGGCTCGGCCCGGGTGAATCCGCGGCTCTCGTAGTAGGCGATCAGGCGGCCGTCGTCGCCGGCGTAGCAGTCGACGCGCAGCAGGCCCACCCCGCGGGCCACGGCCTCCTGCTCGGCCCAGGCCAGCAGCGCCGCGCCCACGCCGCGCCCGGCGTGGTGACGGTCGGTGACCAGCGCCTGGACGTACAGCTCCGGCTCGGTGGCGGGCTTGACATAGTGGTTCGCCGCGCCGACGACCACGCAGCCTGCGGGCAGGCCGTCGATCTCGGCGATACGCATGCCATCGCCCTCGGCCCAGCCGGTGACCTGCGCGACGCGCTTGGCGTCGCCGCTGAACGGCTCGCTGCCCCACTGCCCGTTGCGGCCCTGCGACACCAGCCAGGCCACGGCGCCGTCGAACATGTCCAGCACGGCGGCCACGTCCCGGCCGTCCCCCTCGCGGATCTTCATGTCCGGAAGTCTAGGGCTTGGGGCACTTGTGACCATGTAATCGATTACATATGCTGCCGATGTAATCGATTACATGATCGGGAGCGGAGGGGCCGATGGCGCGCATCAAGGACGTGGCCGCGCACGCGGGAGTGTCCGTCGCCACGGTCTCACGCGTCCTGAACGACCACCCGTCGGTCACCGACGACACCCGCCGCCGCGTGCACGACGCGATGGCGGCGCTCAACTACGTGCCCAACGCGGTGGCCCGCTCGCTGCGCACCACCGCCACCCGCACCCTCGGCCTGATCATCGGCGACATCCTCAACCCCTTCTTCACCGAGCTGGCCAGAAGCGTGGAGGACGAGGCCCGCCGCGAGGGCTTCACCGTCGTCATGGGCAACGCCGACGAGCGCGCCGACGAGCAGGACCACTACGTGCGCACCCTGCTCGAACAGCGCGTCGACGGGCTGCTCATCTGCCCGACCGCCGAGCTGACCCCGCTGGTGCAGCAGCTGGCCGAGGCGGGCGCGCCGCTGGTCTTCCTCGACCGCACCATCGACGGCCTGGACGTGCCGTGCGTGCGCTCCGACGGCTCGGCCGCCATCACCGAGCTCGTCAAGCACCTGCACGAGCAGGGCCACCGGCACATCGCGCTCGCCTCCGGGCCGTCGACGCTGTCGACCGGACGCGAACGCACCCGCGCCTTCACCGACGCCCTGAGCGCGGCCGGCCTGACCGCGCCCCCCGAGTACGTCCGGTACGGCGACTTCCGCGAAGGCAGCGGCCGGAGCATCACCGCCGAGCTGCTCGACCTGCCCACGCCTCCCGACGCCATCTTCTTCGGCGACAACCTGATGACGCTCGGCGGCCTGGAGGAGATCCGCGCCAGGAAGCTGCGCATCCCCCGTGACGTGGCCGTCGCCTCCTTCGACGACGTCACCTGGTTCCGGCACATCGAGCCGCCCATCACGGCCATCGCCCAGCCGACCGCCGAGATGGGACGGCGCGCCGTGCAGCTGCTGCTGCGTCGCGTCCGCCACCAGCCGGCCCCATCAGCCGTCCTACCTGCGCGTCTGGTGATTCGCCAGTCGTGCCAGCGGAAAGGGATCATGAGGTGACCCAGGAGATCCTCAGAGCGGAGGGCCTGCGCAAGAGCTTCCCCGGCGTGCAGGCCCTCGACGGAGTCGACCTGACACTGCGGCCCGGCGAGGTGCACGTCCTGCTGGGCGAGAACGGCGCCGGCAAGAGCACGCTGATCAAGATGCTGTCCGGCGCCCACCACCCCGACGAGGGCCGCGTCCTCCTCGACGGGCAGCCGGTCGACATCCGCGACGCCCGCACCGCCCAGCGGCTCGGCATCGCCACCATCTACCAGGAGTTCAACCTCGTCCCGCAGCTCACCGTCGCCGAGAACCTGGCGCTCGGGCGGCCGCCGCGCAGGTTCGGCTTCGTCGACACCCGCGCCATGCGCCGCCAGGCCGCCGAGCTGCTGGCCCGCGTCGGCGTCGACGTCGACCCCGCCACTCCCATCGCCGGCCTCGGCATCGCCCGCATGCAGATGGTCGAGATCGCCAAGGCGCTCGCGCTCAACGCCCGCATCCTGATCATGGACGAGCCCACCGCGGTGCTGACCACCGGCGAGGTCGACAGGCTCTTCGCCATCGTGCGCCAGCTGCGCGACGCCGGCGTGGCCGTCGTGTTCATCACCCACCACCTGGAGGAGATCGCCGAGATCGGCGACCGGGTCACGGTCCTGCGCGACGGCCGCTCGGTGGCCGAGGTCGCCGCCGACACTCCCCAGAACGAGCTCATCCGGCTGATGGTCGGCCGCCCCATCGACCAGCAGTTCCCCCGCCGGCCCGCCGAGGTGGGCGAGGCGCTGCTGACCGTGCGGGGGCTCAGCCGCAGGGGCGCCTTCGACGACGTCTCCTTCGAGGTGCGCGCCGGCGAGGTCGTCGGCGTGGCCGGGCTCGTCGGCGCGGGGCGCACCGAGGTGGCCAGAGCCGTCTTCGGGGCCGACCGCTACGACTCCGGCCAGGTCAGCGTCCGGGGCGAAACCCTCGCCCGCGCGGACGTCCACGCCGCCATGCGCGCCGGGCTCGGGCTCGTCCCGGAAGACCGCAAGGGGCAGGGGCTGGTGCTCGGCGACGACGTCGCCGCCAACCTCGGCCTGGTCACCCTGCGCCGGGCGACCCGCGCCGGGTTCGTCGACCTGCGCGCCCAGCGGCGCGCCGCCGCCAAGGTCGCCGAACAGCTCGCCATCCGCATGACCGGCCTAGACCAGGAGGTCCGCACCCTGTCAGGCGGCAACCAGCAGAAGGTCGTCATCGGCAAGTGGCTCGTCGCCGAAGCCGGCGTCCTCATCCTCGACGAGCCGACGCGCGGTATCGACGTCGGCGCCAAGGTCGAGATCTACCAGCTCATCAACGCGCTGACCGACTCGGGCCGCGCGGTCCTCATGATCTCCAGTGACCTGCCGGAAATCCTCGGCATGAGCGACCGGATCCTGGTCATGGCCCGCGGGCGGCTCGTCGGCGAGCTGCCCGCCGCCCAGGCCACCCAGGACGCGGTCATGGAGCTGGCGGTCACCGACGTGGAGGCAAGTCGTGTCCAGTAACACCACCGCACTCGTCCGGCGCGCACCGGCCGCCGCCTGGCTGGCCGAGAACGGTGCCCTGGTCGCCCTCGTCGCGCTGGTCGTGGCGCTGTCGCTGCTGTCGGCGGACTTCCTCAGCCCGACCAACCTGCTCAACGTCGGCGTCCAGGCCGCCGTCACCGCCATCCTCGCCTTCGGCGCCACGTTCGTCATCGTCACCGGCGGCATCGACCTGTCGGTCGGCTCGGTGGCCGCCCTGTCGGCGATCACCCTGGCCTGGACCGCGACTCACGCCGGCCTGCCCTGGCCGCTGGCCACCGTCGTCTCCCTGGCGGTCGGCGTGGCCTGCGGGCTGGTCAACGCCTCCCTCATCGCCTACGGCAAGCTGCCGCCGTTCATCGCCACCCTGGCCATGCTCGGCGTCGCGCGCGGCCTGGCGCTGGTCATCTCCCAGGGCAGCCCCATCGCGATGCCCGAGGCCGTCTCCCACCTCGGCGACACCCTCGGCCGCTACCTGCCGATCCCCGTCATCGTCATGATCGTCATGGGCGTCGTGGCGGCCGTCATCCTCAACCGCACCTATCCCGGGCGCGCCATGTACGCCATCGGCGGCAACGAGGAGGCCGCCCGCCTGTCCGGCATCAAGGTCAACCGGCAGAAGCTCGTCACCTACGCGCTGTCGGGGGCGTTCGCCGCGGTGGCCGGTATCGTGCTCGCAAGCCGCCTGGCCTCGGCCCAGCCGCAGGCCGCGGCCGGCTACGAACTCGACGCGATCGCCGCAGTCGTCATCGGCGGCGCCAGCCTGTCGGGCGGCAAGGGCCGCGCGCTGGGCACCTTCGTCGGCGCGCTCATCCTGGCCGTGCTGCGCAACGGCCTGAACCTGCTGTCGGTATCGGCGTTCTGGCAGCAGGTCGTGATCGGCGTCGTGATCGCCCTGGCGGTCCTCGTCGACACCCTGCGCCGCAGGGGAACGAACTAGAAAGGGACAACACCATGCGGATTTCCGCAATCGTCATAGCGGGTGCCGCTCTCACGCTCGGCCTGGCCGCCTGCGGCTCCAACGGCGGCGCCTCTGGCGACGTCAAGATCGGCATGTCGGTGTCGACGCTGAACAACCCGTACTTCGTCCAGCTGCGCGACGGTGCGCAGGCCGAGGCGAGCAGGCTCGGCGTCCAGCTCACCGTCACCGACGCCCAGAACGACGCCTCCCAGCAGGTGAACCAGGTCCAGAACTTCACCAGCCAGGCGATGAAGGCGATCATCATCAATCCGGTCGACTCCGACGCCGCGGCGCCCGCGGTCAAGGCGGCCGACCGCGCCGACATCCCGGTCGTCGCCGCCGACCGCGGCATCAACGGCGCCGAGGTGACCCAGACCGTCGCCTCCGACAACGTCTCGGGCGGCAAGCAGGCCGCCCAGGAGCTGGCCAAGCAGCTCGGTGAGAAGGGCGTGGTGGTGGTGCTGCAGGGCACGCCGGGCACCTCGGCCTCCCGCGACCGCGGCCAGGGCTTCGCCGACGGCATCAAGGCCTACCCCGGCATCCAGGTCGTGGCCAAGCAGCCGGCCGACTTCGACCGCGCCAAGGGCCTGGACGTGATGACCAACCTGCTGCAGTCGCACCCGAACATCACCGGCGTGTTCGCCGAGAACGACGAGATGGCGCTCGGCGCGATCAAGGCGCTCGGCGGCAGGGCGGGCAGCCAGGTCAAGGTCGTCGGCTTCGACGGCACTCCCGACGGGCTCAAGGCCGTCGAGGCGGGCACGCTGGCCGCGACCGTCGCCCAGCAGCCCAGGCTCCTGGGCCAGCAGGCGCTCGACGCCGCGGTCAGGGCCGCCAAGGGGGAGAGCGTCGACAAGACGGTGGCGGTGCCGGTGAAGGTCGCCACCAAGGCGAACGCCACGCAGTTCCAGACGTCCTGACGTTCGGGAACCCGCGGCACCGGGCCTGGCGGCTGACGGGGGCCCGCCAGGTCCGTCCGTCCGGGCGCGGCTGCCGATGCCGCGCCTCGAGCGGGTCAGACGAGCGCCAGCTGGGGGTAGCGGGGCTCGTGCGGCGTGGGGGCCGGAGGCCCGGCGTGCAGGCCGTAGGTCTGGCACAGCTGGGCGATCTGCCCGGTGATGCGCCGCTCGTAGCCTTCGGCGGGCAGGCCCGCGCGGTCGTACAGCTCCTCGTAGCGCTGCACCAGGTGGGGGTGCGCCTGCGCCAGCCACTCCAGGTACCACGTCCGCGTGGCGGGCGGCAGGCGCAGCACGACCGGCTCCACGGCGCGGGCCCCGGTCGCGGCGATCCTGCGGACGGTCGCCGCGAGCTGGTCGGCGGCGTCGCTGAGCAGCGGCAGCACCGGCGCCATCAGCACCCGGCAGTCGACCCCGGCCTCCACCAGCGCGGCGACCAGCTCCAGCCGGGCCTGCGCGCCGACCGCGCCCGGCTCGACGGCACGGCGGATGCGCTCGTCGACGAACGCGATCGACACCGCCACCTGCGCCCCCGCCTGCGCCAGCAGCGCGGCGTCACGCAGCACGAGCGGGCTCTTGGTGTAGACGGTGAACGGCACGGCTGCCTCGCCGAGCGCGGCGATGAGGCCCGGCATCAGGTGGTAGGTCTGCTCCGCGGGCTGGTAGCAGTCGCCGGACACGCCGACGGCGAGCGGCTCGCCGCTCCAGCGGGCAAGCTCGGCGCGCAGCCGCTCGACCGCGTTCGGCTTGACCACGATGCGGGTGTCGAAGTCGCGCCCGGCGTCGAGGCCGAGCTTGCGGTGGCCGGCGCGGGCGCCGCAGCCGCGGCAGGCGTTGGCGCAGCCTCGGTAAGGGGAGACCGCCCAGCGCTGGCCGATGCCCGCCACCTGCGGCACCCGTTCGATCATCGTGCGGGCCTGCGCCTCGTAGAACCCGCCGCGCAGCACGGCCCGCCGCTCGATCAGCGGGCGTTCGTCTGCGGCGTCGACAAGCGGAAGCGCGTCCCAACCCACGCGGTCCAGTGGAACACGCATTCGACTGCCTTTTCAAGCGATTCCGCCGACACCACGCCCCGGAGGGGGTGTCACAAGGCTCGCAGGCCGCGCATGGCGATGTCGACGCCGTGCCCTGCCGCTTTCATCCCGGTCACCTGGGACAGGGCCTAAGCCGAAGGTATCGGCGAAAAACGCATCGCATCCGGAATGACGGTTCTCTACACTGCGTGCGTGCTCAAACCCCATTATCCGATCACCACCGACAGGCTGGTCCTGCGCCCCTTCACCCCCGAGGACCTGCCCGCGCTGCACGCCTACGAGTCGCTGCCCGAGGTCGCCCGCTACCTGTACTGGGAGGCCCGCGACCTCGACACGGTACGCACCTTCCTCGACAAGAAGATCACCAGGGTCGCGCTGCTCGACGAGGGTGACGCCATCGACCTGGCCATCACCCTGCGCGACAGCGGCGAGGTGATCGGGAACTGCCTCCTCATCTGGACCAGCAAGGAGCGCCGCCAGGGCGAGATCGGCTATGTCCTGAACCCCGCCCACCACGGCCACGGCTACGCCCCAGAAGCCGCCCGCGAGATGCTCCGCCTCGGTTTCGAGGGGCTCGCCCTGCACCGCGTCGTCGGCCGGCTCGACGCCCGCAACGGCGCCTCCGCCCGCGTCCTGGAGAAGCTCGGCATGCGCCGCGAGGCGCACCTCGTCGACAACGAGCAGGTCAAGGGCGAATGGGCCTCCGAGGTCATCTACGCCATGCTCGAGTCCGAGTGGACCCCATGAGCATCCTGCATCTGGCCGTGGCCGCCGACTGGGCCGCCGCCCAGCCGGCGGGGGAGTACCGCGTCTCCACCCTCGGCCACACCCTCGACCAGGTCGGCTTCATCCACTGCAGCCGCGACGCCGACCAGTTGCGCACCGTGCACGCCGGCTTCTACGCCGACGTCACCGAGCCGCTGGTCGTCCTGCGCATCGACCCCGCCGGCCTGGACGTGCGCGTCGAGGGCGGCTTCCCCCACCTGTACGGGCCGCTGCCGCTCGCCTCGGTCACCGCGGTCACCCCGTACGAGGCGCTCCGCTAGCACCGGGTGCCGGGACCATCCGCCTGGCAATGAGCGCCGACCACGATTTGCCGGCTGCCCGCGATCAGCCCGCCTGCGGCCGCCGCGCCGGTCCGAACCGGTGGCGGTAGGCGGAAGGGGTGAGGCCGGTACGCCGCAGCATCTGGGCCCGCAGGTTGGAGGCGGTTCCGAGCCCGCTGGCCCGTGCCACCGCGTCGAGCTGGACCTCGCCACGCTCGATCAGCCGGCAGGCGTGCGCGACCCGCTCGGCGGTCAGCCACGCCAGCGGCGTGGTGCCGAGCTCGACCCGGAAGCGGCGGTGCAGCGTCGCCGGGCTGGCCGCGGCGCGTGCCGCCAGGTCGGCCACGGCGAGGGGCTCGTGCAGCCGCTCCTGTACCCAGGCGAGCACGGGCGCCAGGGACGCGTCGGGGATCGCGGGGATCGGCCGTTCGATGAACTGGCGCTGGCCGCCGTCCCGGTGCGCGGCGAAGACCAGGCGGCGGCTGACGGCGTTCGCCACCTCGGCGCCGTGGTCGAGGCGGATCAGGTGCAGGCCGAGGTCGAGCGCCGCCGCGCTGCCCGCGGCGGTGAGCACGTCGCCGTCGTCCACGAACAGCACGTCGGGTTCGAGGCGGACCGCCGGGTGACAAGCGGCGAACAGTTCCGCCCACCGCCAGTGCGTGGTCGCGCGGCGGCCGTCCAGCACTCCGGCGGCGGCCAGGGTGAACGTGCCGGTGCAGAAGCTGACCAGCCGGGCGCCGCGCCCGGCGGCCCGCCGTACGGCCTCCAGCACCTCCGGAGCCGGTTCGACCTCGGGATCGGGCCGGTTGGGCGCGATCAGCGTGTCGGCGTCGTCGACGGCCTCCAGCCCGGCGACGCCCGCCATCGTGAAGATGCCGCGGTGCATCCGCACGTCCGGCGTGGGGGAGCAGAGCGTGAAGTCGTACCACGGCCGGCCCAGCTCGGGGCGGCGCAGCCCGAACAGCTCGGTGGCGACTCCCAGCTCGAACGGGTTGGACCCCTCGTCGACGATCGCGACGACCTGGTGCGGCCGGTCCTGGTGCGAGGATTCACGCGACATATGCAATTCCTAGCACTCACGGCGTGAGGCGGCGAACGGCGACCATGGCAGGGTGAACGAGAACCCGATCGACATCGACTCCGCGCTGGCCACCTTCTCCGAGCTGTGGAGCCCCCGCATCCTGGCCCGCGTCAACGACTACGACGTCCGCGTCGCCAAGGTCGCCGGCGAGCATGTCTGGCACGCCCACGACCACACCGACGAGTTCTTCCTGGTCCTGTCCGGCGAGCTGACCATCGCCCTGCGGGAGGCCGCCGGGGAACGGGTGGTCACCCTGCCTGCCGGCTCGGTGTACGTCGTCGCGCGCGGCGTCGAGCACAAGCCGTCGTCCGCCGACGGGGCCTCGATCCTCATGTTCGAGCCGACCGGCACCCTGAGCGTGGGCGACCGGCACGACGAGGTCCCCGGCCACGTCGACGCCACCACCGGCCACGACCTCACCTGAGCGGCCACCGGAGCCGCAAGCGGGGGCGCGAGCAGGTCGATCACCCTGTCGTCCCCCTCGTCGCCGTGGCCGTCCGCGAGGCGGTGCCGCTCACCCTCTTCGCCGGCTCCGGCGGCGATTCCCCAGCCGGGTCAGGCGGACCTGTCGCGGCGCTGCCGCGCGCGGCCGGGCAGCTCGCGCGGCACCAGCGTCGGGTTGACGTTGTCGAGGACGCTGGCGCGGTCGACCACGACTCGGGCCACGTCGTCGCGGCTGGGCACCTCGTACATCACGTTGAGCAGGACCTCCTCGACGATGGCGCGGGCCGCTCGGGCGCCGGTGCGGCGCAGCAGGGCCAGTTCGGCGATCGCGTCGATCGCGTCGCCGGTGAACTCCAGCTCGACGCCGTCGAGCTCCAAGAGCCTGTGGTACTGCCTGACGAGCGCGTTGCGCGGCTCGGTGAGGATGCGCGTCAGCGCCCGGCGGTCCAGCGGCCGCAGGCTCGCCACCACCGGCAGGCGGCCGACGAACTCCGGGATCAGCCCGAACTTCAGCAGGTCCTCGGGCATGGCGTGGGCCAGGACGTCCTCCTCGTCCTGGCCGGTGCCGAGGGTGGCGCCGAAACCGGCGCCCCTGTGGCCGATGCGCTGCTCGACGATCTGCTCCAGGCCGGCGAACGCCCCGCCGACGACGAACAGCACGTTGGTGGTGTCGATCTGGATGAACTCCTGCTGCGGGTGCTTGCGGCCGCCCTGCGGCGCCACGCTGGCGGTCGTGCCCTCCAGGATCTTCAGCAGCGCCTGCTGGACCCCCTCGCCGGAGACGTCGCGGGTGATCGACGGGTTCTCGCCCCTGCGGGCGATCTTGTCGATCTCGTCGATGTAGACGATGCCGCTCTCGGCCTTGGCGATGTCGTAGTCGGCCGCCTGGATCAGCTTGAGCAGGATGTTCTCGACGTCCTCGCCGACGTAACCGGCCTCGGTGAGGGTGGTGGCGTCGGCGATGGCGAACGGGACGTCGAGCATCCGGGCCAGGGTCTGGGCCAGGTAGGTCTTGCCGGAGCCTGTCGGGCCGATCAGCAGGATGTTGGACGTGCCGAGCTCGACCGCCTCCTCCTGCGCCGGGTGCTGCGCCCTGCCGTACCGGACGCGCTTGTAGTGGTTGTAGACCGCCACCGACAGCGCCTTCTTGGCGCGTTCCTGCCCGACGACGTACTGCTCGAGGAAGTCGTACATCTGGCGCGGCCGGGGCAGCTCCCGCTTCTCCTCCGCCGCGGCCTCGCCGCGTTCCTCCTCGATGAGCTCGTTGCACAGGCCGACGCACTCGTCGCAGATGCAGATGCTGCCGGGTCCGGCGATGAGCTTGTTGACCTGTTCCTGGCTCTTGCCGCAGAACGTGCACGTCAGCAGGTTCGCGCCACCGGTGCGTGCCACTCGGAAACGTCTCCTTCAACGGTTGCTCGGGCCGCGAGGCGGCGCGGTGGGTTCGGGTCCGGCTGTCAGAGGGTGACGGGCAGCGCGGCCAGGCGCCAGGTGCCCGGGTCGGGGACGCGTGCCGCGTCCTGGGAGGCGGGCTTCAGGCCGGGGAAGCGGCTCAGCAGCGCCGTGAGCGCCACCTCGGTCTGCACGCGGGCCAGCGAGGCGCCGGGGCAGAAGTGCGGCCCGTGGGCGAAGCCGAGGTGCCCCGCCGATCCCGGGGCCCGGCCGACGTCGAGCCGGTCGGGGTCGGCGAACACGCGCG
>NZ_JBEXUP010000134.1:0-23345 GCF_040614375.1 Nonomuraea sp. NPDC005983 | reverse complement strand
CGGCGGCCGCGGCGCCCCGGGGGGCGGGGGGGGGGGCCGCGCCGCGGGCCGCCCGGGCGGCCCCCCCCCCCCCCGGCGGTGGTCGGCCGGGCGTTGCCCCCGTTGAACGCCCGGCCGGGGAGGTGCGGGGCCGCGGGGATGCAACTCGCCGTTGCGGCCCCGCACGGTCTCTATCCCGATTTATCGACCCTTATCGGGTCGCGGGGGTATTTATCCGGTAGCTAGCGAGCCGACGATCGAGGCGCGGGCCGCGCGGCGTGCCGGCAGCACCGCCGCGAGCACTCCCGCCAGCCCCGACAGCACCACGAACAGCGCGATCTGCGACACCGGCGCCGCGAACACGGCGTCCGTCACCATCGCCCGCATCGCCGCCCACGCGTACACGCTGCCGAGCACCACGCCGACCAGCGCCCCGATCAGCCCGAGCACCAGCGCCTCCAGCGAGAGCATCCGCCGCAGCTGCGGCCTGGTCAGCCCGAGGGCCCGCAGCAGCGCCGACTCCCTGGTCCGCTCGTGCACCGACAGCGACAGCGTGTTCGCGATACCGAGCAACGAGATGAGGATCGCCAGCCCCAGCAGCCCGGTGATGATCATGAGCAGCATGTCCAGCGTCTCGTCGAACTGCCCGCGCACCTCGGTCGAGCTGCTCACCTGGACCGCCGGGTAGGCGGCTGCCGCCGCGTCCACGACCTTGCGGGCCTGCTCGGCCGGCACGCCGTCCCGGATGTTCACCATCACCTGAGCGTCCGGCAGCGTCCCGAAGTACTCGTCGAACTGTCGCTCGCCGACGGTCAGCGCCGCCAGCGGCGCGTTCTCGCCGGTGTAGACGGCGGCGACCTTCAACGTGACGGTGCCGGCCTTGGTGGTGCGCACCGGCAGCGTGTCACCCACCCGCACGCCGAGCCGCTCGGCCGCGTTGTCGGCCACCGCCACCTGCCCGGAGCCGAGAGCGCTCATGGACCCCGTCGTGACCTGCGGCTTGATCGGGCCCTTGAACGTGCCGACCTCGTACCGCCCCTTGTCGAGCTCGACCTCGGTGCCGCGGATCTGCACCACCGAGGCCAGCTCGGGCCGGGCCCGCAGCCCGTCGCCGACGGTGCGAGGGATGGCGGCCTCTCCGGCCTGCGTGACGAGCGCGTAGTCGACGGGGAACTGGCGGTCCAGCTTGGCGTCCATGGTCACCCGCATGGACGCGGTGATCACCGAGATCAGCGTCATCAGGGTCACGCCGACGGTCAGCGCCACGGTCGTGGTGGCGGCGCGCCTGGGATTGCGTCCGGAGTTGTCGACGGCCAGCCGTCCCGGCACGCCGAACAGCCTGCGAGGCAGCCACCCGACCAGCGCGCTCAGCGGCTTGACCAGCACCGGCCCGAGGATCAGCACCGCCAGGAAGGTCAGCGCGCCGCCGCCCATGACGACGAGAAGAGAGGTCTGCTCGCCCGGCTTCATGACTAGCGCGCCGACCGCGGCCGCCCCCAGCCCGGCCAGCACGAAGATCGCGGCGAACAGCGCGCGCAACGCGCCCGTGCGGAACGTCTGCTCCTCCACCTGCGTGCGCAGCGCCGCCATCGGCGCGACCCTGGTCGCGCTGCGAGCGGGCAGCAGCGCCGCTCCCACGGTCACCGCCAGGCCCAGGACGAGGCCGATCACGACCGTCGCCGGAGCCAGCGTGACGGCGGCGTCCGTCGGCAGCGGGACGTCCAGTGAGCCCAGCACCAGCATCGTGAGCGACCCAAGGCCGTACCCCGCCAGGAGGCCGAGCACCGAGGAGAGCAGCCCCACCACCAGCGACTCGATCAGGACCGAGCCGAACACCTGCCCGCGGGTGGCCCCGATGCAGCGCAGCAGCGCCATCTCCCGGGTGCGCTGGGCGACCAGGATGTTGAAGGTGTTGTAGATGACCAGCGCGGCCACCAGCATCGCCACCAGGCCGAACAGCAGTAGCCCGATCGACAGCGTCTCGACCTCGACACCGGCCGCCGAGGCCAGGCTGTCGGCCAGTTCGGCGCCGGTCTTGACGACGGCCCCGCCGCCCACGGCCGCCGCCACAGTCTGCTTGAGCCGCGCGGGGTCGGCGCCCGCGACGTCGATCTCGTGGTAGCCCTTCGCGCCGGTCATGCGCTGCGCGGTGGCGGTGGTGAAGCCGAGCGCGCCGGTGTAGGCCAGCTCCTGGTCCACGCCGGGGTCGAAGAGTCCGACGAGCTTGAACGGGTGCTTGCCCTGCTTGGTGTCGAGCACCGTGATCGTGTCGCCGACGTGGAAGCCCTGGGCCTTGGCGGTGTTCTTGTCGAGCACCGCCGCCTGGTCGTCGGACCCCGGCCCGGTGCCGCTGACGATCGAGGTGCGGTTCAGCGGCCCCGTGACGACGGAGACCGCCGTCGTCGGGATGTACCTCCCGACCACCTTGCCGTCCTTGCCCAGCAGCGGCGCGGGGCCGCGCACGAGGCCCCGCGCGTCGGTGACCCCCGGCACCGCGCGCACCCGCTCCAGCGTGGCCTCCGGTAGCACCGCGTCGGACTTGCCGGATTCGGCCTTCTTCGCCAGGACGGCGACGGCGACCTTGTCCGCCTCCGCCGTGACCCGCTGCGAGAACCCGGCCTTGATGGTGTCGGTCAGCACGAAGGTGCCCGCGATGAAGCCCACGCCCAGCGTGATGGCCAGGGACGTGAGCAACAGCCTCAGCTTGTGCGCGCGCAACCCGGCCAGCGCCGTCTTCAGCACCTCAGGCCTCCAGCTTCATCAGCGTGTCGAGGACCGACTGCGGCGACGGCGCGGTGATCTCGCTGACCAGCTCGCCGTCGCGCAGGAACACCACGCGGTCGGCGTAGGCGGCGGCCACCGGGTCGTGCGTGACCATGACGATCGTCTGCCCCAGCTCCCGCACCGACGTGCGCAGGAACGACAGCACCTCGGCGCCGCTGCGCGAGTCCAGGTTGCCCGTCGGCTCGTCCGCGAAGATCACCTGCGGCTTGCTGATGAGCGCCCTTGCCACGGCGACCCGCTGCTGCTGGCCCCCCGACAGCTCGGTCGGCTTGTGGCCGAGCCGGTCCTTCAGCCCGACGGTCTCGATCACGCGGTCGAACAGCAGCTGGTCCGGCTGGCGGGCGGCGATCTCCAGCGGCAGCCGGATGTTCTGCTCGGCGGTCAGCGTCGGCAGCAGGTTGAACGCCTGGAAGATGAAGCCGATCCGCTCCCTGCGCAGCAGCGTGAGCTGCTTGTCGTTGAGCCCGGTGAGCTCCACGTCCCCGATGTGGACGGTGCCGGACGTCGCCGAGTCGAGCCCGGCCAGGCAGTGCATCAGCGTCGACTTGCCAGAGCCGGAAGGCCCCATGATGGCGGTGAACGCGCCCGTGGCGAAGGCGACGTCCACGCCGCGCAGGGCGTGGACCTGCGCGTCGCCCTGGCCGTACACCTTGGTCAGGGCTCTGGCCACCACGGCGGGAGGCGCTTGGCGCCGGGTCTCGGTCAGGGTCACGTTCACTCCTAGCGTCCTTCTGGAACCGCGTCCTTCTGGAACCGCGTCCTTCTGGAACGTCGTCATGTCTGGAACGCGACCAACGCTATGAGTGGAATGTTCAGGAATTATGGGTCTCAGGGAGGGACTTGGTGTAGGCCCTGAGATGACCCCGGTCAGCCTTTCGGCCGATGGGACGGCACCACCAGGCCCGCCTCGTACGCGTACACCACCACCTGGGCGCGGTCCCGCAGCCCCAGCTTGGCCAGCACCCGGCCCAGATGCGTCTTCACCGTCGCCTCCGCCACCTCCAGCCGGGCGGCGATCTCCAGGTTCGACAGGCCACGGGCGACCATGAGCAGCACCTCACGCTCGCGCGGAGTCAGCTCGTCCGTCTCCGCCAGCTCCTCCGTGGGCAGGTGCGCGGCGAACCGGTCCAGCATCCGCCTGAGCGTGCTCGGCGACATCACCGCGTCGCCGTCGTGCACCGATCTGATCGCCGTCACCAGGTCGGCGGGCGGGACGTCCTTCAGCAGGAAACCGGCGGCCCCCGCCTTGATCGCGGAGAACGCGTACTCGTCCAGGTCGAACGTGGTCAGGATGAGGACCTTCGGGCCGTCGATCCGGCGGGTCGCCTCGACGCCGTCCATCCTCGGCATGCGGACGTCCATGAGCACCACGTCCACCTCGGTGCGCTCCAGGATCTCCAGCGCCGCGACCCCGTCGGCGGCCTCGGCGACCACCTCGATGTCCGGTTGGGCGCCCAGCACCATCCTGAACCCGGCGCGCAGCAACTCCTGGTCGTCGACGAGCATCACGCGTATCTTCACCGGCCGTACCTCCTCTACGCCGCCCTGGGCTGGGGCACGGGCAGCCGTGCCAGCACCTCGAACCCGCCGCCCGGCCTCGGCGCGGCCGAGACCGCTCCGCCGTACATGCCGACCCTCTCGCGCATCCCGACCAGCCCGTGCCCGTTCGGGCTGCGGGGCGCCGCCGCGCCCCTGCCGTCGTCGGTGACCCTGACCACCAACTCGGCTCCGCCGTAGTCCAGCTCGACCAGCGCGCTGACGGCCGGACCGCCGTGCTTGAGCGCGTTCGTCAGGGCCTCCTGGACGATGCGGTACACCGCGAGCTGCTGCCCCTCCGGCAACTCGCCCGGCGCTCCGCGGGTGCGCAGCCTCGCGGGGACCCCTGCACCGCGCACCAGTTCCTCCAACTGCGCCAGGCCGGGCTGCGGCAGGTAGTCGGTGCTGCCGCCCTCGTTCTCGCGCAGCACGCCGACCAGCCTGCGCATCTCCGCGAGCGCCTCGCGTCCGGTCTTGGAGATGTTCTTGAGGGCCAGCCGCGCCTGCTCCGGGTCGCTGTCGATGGCGTAACCCGCGCCGTCGGCCTGCACCACGATCACGCTCACGTTGTGGGCCACCACGTCGTGCAACTCCCTGGCGATCCTGGTGCGCTCGGCCGCGGCGGCCATCCTGGCCTGCTGGTCGCGCTCCCGTTCGGCCCGTTCGGCCCGCTCCTCCAGGCCCTCCAGGTAGCGCCTGCGGGTGCTGGCGTACAGGCCGGTCAGCCAGACCGTCACGACGAAGATCGAGCTGCTGAAGAACATGCCGAATGTGGGCTGCTCCCACTGCACCACAGCCAGGAAGGCACCCAGCTCGGCCACCAGGCCCGCGGCCAGCGCCCATCGCAGCGAGCACTTGTGGGCCACCGACCAGAGCGCCACCAGCACCGCGATGTTGGCGGGCAGCGGGTTCACCTGCGCCAGCCACTGCCCGAAGCTGATCAGCGCGACGGCGGCGAAGGCGGTCAGCGGGCGGTCCCGCTGCCACAGCAGCGGGACCAGCAGCAGCGCCGACAGCACCAAGTAGCCGGTGAGCCCCGGGTAGCCGTCGCCCGCTGTGGGGACGTTCGTCGAGTACGGGATGGCCAGCAGCAGGCACAGCGCGGCGAGTGGCGCCACTCGCAGGGCGTCCATCAGCTTGCGGTGGCTCGTGGTCCACACTCGTACCCAGCCGAACACATCATCACGATATGTAAGGGTTGCTGGCGTATGGTCCGCCTGAAGGGGGAAGTTGGTGTACGACCCAAGTCTTACATGGGTGGGTCTTACGCGGGCCTTACGGGAGATTCGGCACTCTTGTCGATGGGAGCGCCCTCGCGGGCGAGTAAAGGGAGATCGTGATGGCGGATCATGATCGCGACGCTGGGTCGCGCGGCGAAGAGGAAGCGCCGCGCGACCCGGCCCCTGGAGCCACCGCCTTACCGGACCCCACCGGCACCCGTCCCGCGCCGGACGCGTCACCGGCGACGGAACCCACCGATCCCCAGCCGATACCCCACGCGCAACCGGGCCCTGAGGCCGCATCCGAGCCGCCCGACCCCGCGCACACCCGTGACTCCGCCGACCCTGCAGATCTGTCCGTCGATCTTGCCGATCCGTCTGCCGACGCTGTACGCGGGTCTGCCGACCCTGCGCACACCGTCCCAGGCGCGTACGCGTCGACCGAGGTCCGGGCGGTGTCTCACATGCCAGGGTCCGGGACGGCTGCCGGAACCCCCGGTGCGTCCCACGGCACGCAGGGACCGCAGGAGGGGGCGGCCCCTGGAGCGCCAGGATCGCAGGCCGGTGCGGCCTCTGGACCGTCGGGACCGCAAACCGGGGCGGGCGCGGGAGCCTCGGGGCCGCAGACGGGTGCTGCCTGGGCCGGTTCGCGGCCGCCGCGGTCGGACGCCTTCCGCGACTTCATCCGGCAGAAGCCGGCGCAGATCATCGGTGCAGGGCTGATCGGGCTCGTCATCGGCGGGCTGCTCGGCGGCGGAGCGGTGGCGCTGGTCGGCGGCATCGCGCACCGCAGCATCGGCTACGCCCACTGGGAGGGCCGCGGCTGGGGCCCGCACCGCGGCCCCGTCCACCGCTACCCGGACCTCCCCGACTGCCGTGCTGTCCCGGGCGGCACCTACTGCCGTGACCAGGGCCCCTACGGCTACCCGCCGTACCCGGTGCCCACGCAGTGGCCGACAATGGCGCCCAAGCCCCTGCCCACGATCATGCCCTCGATCATGCCCTCGGTCATGCCCTCGGTCATGCCCACGTCGCCCCTGCCCGTCCCGACCCGGACCGGCTAGCAACCGCAGCGGCCCCACCTGCGCCTGCCCATCTGTGGTGATCATCGTGGGCCGGGGTGGTGCAGGCTCGCGGCGGCTCCTACCTGGGCCTTTCTGAGGTTTCCCCGTCCGGTCGAGGGCAATGACAGGGGAAGTCCCAGAGGCGGCAGAGCGGGGGGAACCGTGACAGACCGCGACGACGAGACGGGGCGCCCGGAAGATCGCACCATCCTGGCGCTGGTGCCCGAAGAGCGCGGCATGGCCGTCCTGTCGGCCCTCGATGGTGTCAGGCCCCTGCTCTACAACCTCACGGACCCCCTGCCGGACGAAGCCGCGGACGCCGAGGTCATGGTCGTCCCCTCGGGCCCGGTGGACGAGATTCTGGCGATCATCGGCGGCCTTCGCTCCCTCCGCCTGGTCCAGACCCTGAGCGCCGGCACCGACGAGTGGGAGGGCCGCCTGCCGGACGGAGTGGGCCTCTCGAACGTCCGGGGCGTCTTCGGCCCGCCCGTGGCCGAGTGGACGGTCGCCACCCTCTTGGCGGTCTACCGCGACCTCCCGTCCTTCGCCGCCGCCCAGAGGCTCGCCACCTGGCAGGAGCACGACACGGACACTCTGGACGGCAAGCACGTCCTCGTCCTCGGCGCGGGCGACCTGGCGACCAACCTGAGAGCCCGCCTGACCCCCTTCGGCGTCGACACCACGCTGATCGCCCGCCACGCCCGCGAGGACGTCCGCGCCATGACGGACCTCCGGACCCTCCTCCCGGAGCAGGACGTGGTCGTGATCATGCTGCCCCTGACGGAGACGACCCACCACCTGGTGAACGAGCGCTTCCTGGCCCAGATGCGCGACGGCGCCATCCTCGTCAACGCGGCCCGCGGCGCCATCGTGGACACGGACGCGCTGGTGGCGGAGGCCAGATCGGGCCGCCTCCGCGCCATCCTCGACGTGACGGACCCGGAGCCCCTGCCGTCCAACCACCCTCTGTGGCACATCCCGGGAGTCTTCATCACCCCGCACGTCGCGGGCGACGTCCACAACGCCGACGACCGCGCCTGGCGGACAGCAGTCGCCCAGATCGCCCAATACGCCAACGGCAACCAGCCTGCCAACCTGGTGACCTGATCTATTTCAGCTTCCTGGCGCCATTTCCGCCGCCAGGAAATGTCTGTCACCGTCTATACGCTGGCCGCGTGTCGCGTGCCGATATCTCCCCGGAAGAACTGGCCCGATGTGTGAGTCAGGCCAGGTCGATGGCCGAGGTGCTGTCGATGCTCGGGCTGAAGAACTCCGGTGGTCGCCGCGCCGGAATCCGGCGGAGAATAGACGAACTGGGCCTTGACATCACGCATTTCCGGCGCATGGCTTGGACGAAGTACACGCCCGACGTCCTGGCTGAGGCGGTGGCCGCTTCGACGAGCGTCTACGGCGTTCTGGACCACCTTGGAATTCCTCGCAGAGGTGGCGCTCATTCCCACATCGCCCGAAGGATAAGAGCGGCAGGTATCGATATATCGCACTTCTCCCATGTTCCGGGTGCGGAATTTTCCTCCTATGGGCGATTCGACCGCGACACCCTCGTCGAGGCTGCAAAGGAGGCGCAGAGCATGAGGGATGTCCTTAAACGCCTGCTGCTGCCCGACCATGGCAGGGTCCGAGAGGAGATCCGCCGCCAGCTTCGTGAATACGGCATCGACGAACCCGCCCGCTTCCGGCGGCTGCATCTGGAGGAGGGAGTCGTCCGGGCCGCCGCTGAAGCTTCGCGTTCCGTGGCCGGAATGATGCGCTTCATGAAGCTTCCGGTCAATGAGACCAACAGACGGCGTGTCCTGCGATGCCTCCGACGCTATGGGGTCGACACCTCGCATTTCTCTCGCGAGTTGTCGAGTTCGCTGCTCAGTCGGCCGCGCAGAGATCCGGCGGCGGTGCTCGTGGAGCGTCCTCGTGATACCGGCCGCACCCCGGGGGCGGCCCTCCGCCGCGCGCTCGTCCACATCGGAATTCCCGCGGTGTGTGCGAAGTGCCAGGTCGGAGAGGCATGGCAGGGTGAGCCGTTGACGTTGGAGGTCGATCACATCAACGGCAATCCGCTCGATAACCGCAGGGAGAACCTGAGATTCCTCTGCCCGAACTGTCACTCGCAGACGGCGACATTCGCCGGACGTAACCGTGGCCGCCAGACGAATCGTTAGATGTGCGGGCGGGGGGACTCGAACCCCCACAGTGTCACCACCAACAGGACCTAAACCTGCCGCGTATGCCATTTCGCCACGCCCGCGAAGTTCCCGCCATGGCGGGCCTCGGCTAGTTTAGCGCCACACTGGCACGCGGCAGCACTGAGTTTGATCAGCGATGTGGGGTCTTCACCCGCGCATCTCGCGGCATTACCCCCGGCTATGAAGGGCGTGCGAACCAGGCGCGAGTCGGCCGCTCGCCGGGCGCGGGCCCTCCGGGGAGGGCCCGCGGGGTGTCAGGTGAGGCCGAGCTTCTTCTTGAGGGACGCTACGTGGCCGGTGGCCTTCACGTTGTAGAGCGACTGCTCGATCTTGCCGTCGGCGTCGATGACGAAGGTGGAGCGGAGGACTCCCACCACCTCCTTGCCGTACAGCTTCTTGGTGCCGTACGCGCCGTACGCCTTGTGGACCTGGAGGTCGGGGTCCGACAGGAGCGGGAAGGTCAGGCTGTCGCGTTCGACGAACTTGGCCAGCTTGTCCGGCTTGTCCTTCGACACGCCGAGTACTGCGAAACCTTCGGCGGTGAGCTGGGCGAGGTTGTCGCGGAAGTCGCAGGCCTGCTTGGTGCAGCCTGGCGTCATCGCGGCGGGGTAGAAATAGAGGATCACTCGCTTGCCGCGGTAGGCATCGAGGGAGATGGTGGCGCCGTCGGCTGCGGGTAGCGTGAACTCGGGCGCGGCGTCGCCGGGCGCGAGCTTGGTTTCGGTCATGGGCCCTCCAGAGTTCGTCCTGCAAAACCTACCTGGCTGCCCGCCGTGCCGTACGGCACGGCGACCTGACAGACTGATCACGACCAGCGCCGACGGGTCCGCTCGAAGGCGGAGGGGGCCCGCCACGAGCGTGGTCGAAAGGAGAGTCATGGCTGACACCGACCCCGATGAGCTGGAGCGGCGGATCGCGCGGACGCGGGCGGAGCTGGCGCAGACTGTTGACGCCATCGCCGACCGGGTGAGTCCCAAGCGTGTCGCCGAGCGCACGGTTGCGGACGTGAAGACCAGGGCGGGGCATTTCGTGGCGTCGGTCGGCGACGCCATCGGGATGACGCCGCGGCCCGCCGAGGGCGGGGAGGCGGAGCGGCTGTGGGATGAGGAGCCGCCTAGCCTCGCGCCGGTGCTGATCGGCGTGGGCGCGGTCCTGGTGATCGGCGCGGCCATCGTCCTGTTCCGGCGCCGCCGCCGCTGACCCCGGGGTTCGGGGCCAGACGGAGGAGGCCTCGGGGGAGGGTCCGGGCCTGAGGGGAGGGGCGGCCGCCGAGAAGGGGCGGCCGCCGGCCTCGGTGGCGGGGGTCAGAGGAAGGTTCGGCCTTCGCCTCGGTAGGTCGGCACCGAGTCCACCAGGGTGTCGCCGTCGATCAGGTGCAGGGTGTCGAAGCGTTCGCACAGCTCGCCGGCTTTGGCGTGCCTGAACCAGACCCGGTCGCCGATGCGCAGGTCCTCGGCGGGGCGGCCGAGCAGCGGGGTCTGGACCTCGCCCGCAGCCTCGTCGGCGGTGTAGCGGAGCCCGGCGGGCAGGTACGGCTGCGGCAGGCGGGTTGGCCCGGGCGGCCCGGACGCCAGGTAGCCGCCCCCCAGGACGGTCACGACGCCGGGCGAGGGCAGGCGGACGACCGGGAGGGCGAACAGCGCCGCCGGGTGGCCGGTGAAGCCGCGGTAGAAGTCGAACAGCCGCGGGTGGAAGAAGCCCGAGCCGGCCGCGACCTCGGTGATGGCCTTTTCACGGACCGTCCGCTCGATGGAGCCGGTGCCTCCGCCGTTGACGAACTCCAGGTCGCAGAGCTCGCGGACGGCGTTCACGACGCGTCCGCGCCGCAGGACGAGCTCCCTGGCCGATCTGGCCTGTATGAGCCTGATGGCGCGGGCGTAGGCGGGGTGGCCGGGAGGAGCGTCGCCCACTCCCGCGATCTGGGCCTCGTACGCCATCAGCCCGACGAGCCGGAGGCCGGGGCGTTTGGCGATGTCGGCGGCCAGGTCGGCGGCCTGGTCGGGGTCGCGCACGGGTGAGCGCAGCGCCCCAACCCGAAATTTCCCACCAAGGGCCACATATCCGGCGTCGATGTCGATGGAGATCCGGATCTCGTGCCGAGGGTGTACCTCGGAGATCGCCGTTTCCAGATAGTCCAGGTGGCCGGGCGAGTCGACGGTCACCGTGATCTCACTCGCCGCCCTGGCGTCGGCCGCCAGCGCGGCGAGCGCGTGCCTGTCGGCCGTGGGGTAGGCCACGAGGACGTCGCTGAACCCCCGCTCCACCAGCCAGAGCGCCTCCGGCAGGGTGAAGGCCATGACGCCGCGGAAGCCGTCCATGGCCATGATCAGTTCGAGTACCTGCCGTGACCTGATCGACTTGCTCGCCACCCGGATCGGTTTGCCTCCTGCCCGCCGGACCATGTCGGCGGCGTTGGCGCGGACGGCGGCCAGGTCGAGGAGCGCGAACGGCGCCTCGAGTGTCGCCGTCGCCTGGTCGTAGCGCTGGCGGTCATCCATATCAGCAGCGTATCGGCAGGGCGCCCAGTTGAACATGAGGGGAGTTCATATCTCTTTGGGCGTCCGTAATGATCCTGCAAACCGGCGGCGGGGGCGCGGCCCTGTCGATGCCCGGCACGTGTACCTGTGGACGATGTGATGACCGCGTTCCAGCAGCTACTGCCAGGTGCCGTGCTCGCCGCGCACGAGACTCCACGCCGCCGGGCGAACCGCGTGCTCCGTCCGGCCCGCACTCCGGCGGGAGTCGCCGTGGCCTTCGCGGTCACCGTCGGGCTCGGTCTGACGGCCGCCGAGGTGGTCTCGGCACTGGTCGGCAACCCGCTCGGCTGGGTGCCGGTGGACGAGGCGATCGCGGCGGCCCGGCGATCGTCCTGGGTGGAAGTGTCGTTCTGGGCGCTCGTCATGGCGTTCGCGGGCGTGGTGATGCTGCTGCTCGCCGCCGTCCCCGGCCGGTCGCGGCTGGTGCCGGTCGAGACGTCCGACGCGCGGATCGTCATCGGGATCACCCGCATCGGCCTGCGCCGCACGCTGCGGGCGGTCGCGCAGGAGGTGGAGGGCGTGGAGAAGGCCCGCGTCAAGCTCCTCAAGCGGACGATCGAGGTCACGGTGGTGACCGGCCCGGAGAGCTCGGGGGCCATGCTCAAGCAGGTGGGCACCGCGGTGGGGGACCGGCTGGCCGGTGTCGGCACGCTGGCCAGTGGCGAGGTCGTGGTGCGGCTGCGCAGGAGGGGGATCTGATGAGGCAGTACCCGGGCAACCGCATCGGGCTGGCCGTCGTCGGTGCGCTCCTGCTGCTGGCGGGCGGCTTCACCTGGCTGCGGGGCAAGGACCGGATTCCCGGCCTGTCGCCACGCGCCAGGTTGCTGCCGGACCGCACGGCGGCGGCGGCCGCGGACAACCCCTGGACCCTGTGGCTGCTGGCGTTCCTGATGATGGTGCTGGCCCTGGTGGCGCTCCGATGGCTGCTGCTCAGCCTCGGCTGGGGCCGCAGGGGCGCCCGCACGGGCACCGGCACCGCGATGCTCTGCATCGGCCTGAAGGACGTGGACGGGCTCAGCCACGCGGCGGTCCGCGTCGTGGGCGACGCCGACAGGCTGCGCATCGGCTTGAGCTGCCCGTCCTCGGCTGACGTCGGCGCGGTGGTGAGCAAGCTGGACCGCGACATCGTGGGCCGCATCCGGCGCGAGATCCGCGACGACGAGGTGGGCGCGGTCGTCAGGCTGCACGTCCGCCGCTAGCACTCGGTTGACGGTGTCTACTCGTAGTGGTAGCGGGCCTGCAAGATGATGATCTCGTCATCTGCGGCCAGGTACACCAGGCGATGCTCATCGGTGATGCGCCGCGACCACGCGCCTGCCAATGCGTATTTGAGCGGCTCGGGCTTGCCGATGCCCTCGTACGGATCGCGCACGACGTCCTCGATGAGGCGGTTGATCCGCTGGAGAAGCTGTCGGTCGGCTGTCTGCCAATGGATGTAGTCGTCCCAGCCCTGGCTGGTGAACGCGACCTTCACCGAGCGCCCTCGTCGCCGAGCAGTTCGTGCCGCTCGTAACGCCCCTCGACCGCCTCCTGGTAGGACTCGATCAACCGGCGTGCGTTGGCGGGGGAGCGGAGCAGATAAGCCGTCTCCTGGAGGGCTTCGTACTCCTCTGCGGCCACAAGGTAGGCGTTACCGCT
This sequence comes from Nonomuraea sp. NPDC005983, assembly GCF_040614375.1. Taxonomy (NCBI): domain Bacteria; kingdom Bacillati; phylum Actinomycetota; class Actinomycetes; order Streptosporangiales; family Streptosporangiaceae; genus Nonomuraea; species Nonomuraea sp. NPDC005983. Next base: position 10,389 of record NZ_JBEXUP010000134.1, on the reverse strand, counting down.
CTTGGAGACGATTTCCACGGCGGTGCGGTCGTTGTTGACCTCTTCGATGAGCGGGAACAGACGACGGCGAGCCTCGCTGGCAGTGATGGACACGATCCCCCCTCGCAAGTGGTACAGCATTACGGTACCACTTGCGAGGTCGATCAGCACTCGATCACGTTGACGGCCAGGCCGCCTCGCGATGTCTCCTTGTACTTGTCCAGCATGTCCGCTCCGGTCTGGCGCATCGTCTTGATGGCCTTGTCCAGGGCGACGAAGTGGCGGCCGTCGCCGCGGAGCGCGATGCGGGCCGCGGTGATGGCCTTGATGGACGCGACCGCGTTCCGCTCGATGCACGGGATCTGGACGAGGCCGCCGATCGGGTCGCAGGTCAGGCCGAGGTTGTGCTCGATGCCGATCTCGGCGGCGTTCTCCACCTGCTCAGGGGTGCCGCCCAGGACCTCGGTGAGGCCGGCCGAGGCCATCGAGCAGGCCGAGCCGACCTCGCCCTGGCAGCCCACCTCGGCGCCGGAGATCGAGGCGTTCTCCTTGAACAGGACGCCGATCGCGGTGGCGGTGAGCAGGAAGCGGATGATGCCCTCGTCGTCGGCGTGCGGGACGAACCGGCTGTAGTACGTCAGAACGGCGGGGATGATGCCCGCCGCGCCGTTCGTGGGGGCTGTGACGACGCGGCCGCCCGCAGCGTTCTCCTCGTTGACGGCCAGCGCGAACAGCGAGACCCAGTCCATCACGTGCAGCGGGTCCCGCTCCGAGGACTCGGCCTGCAGGCGGCGGTGGAGCTGGTTGGCGCGGCGCTTGACGCGCAGGCCGCCCGGCAGCACGCCTTCCTGGGCGATGCCCCGCCGTACGCAGTCGGACATGACCCGCCACAGGTTCAGGATCCCGGCGCGGATCTCCTCCTCGGTGCGGCCGAAGGCCTGCTCGTTCCGCATCATCAGCGCCGAGATGGACAGCCCCGTGTTGGAGCAGTGCTTGAGCAGCTCCTCCCCGGTCGTGAAGGGGTAGGGCAGGACGGTGTCGTCGGGTTTGATCCGGTCGGCGCCCGTGGCGTTCTCGTCGACGACGAAGCCGCCGCCCACGGAGAAGTAGACCTTCTCCCGCAGCTTCTCGCCCGAGTCGGAGAACGCGGTGAACCGCATGCCGTTCGGATGCTCGGGGAGCGTGATCTTGCGTTCGAAGACGAGGTCCTCGCCGATCACGAACGGGATCTCGCGGGTGCCGAACAGCTTGACGGTGCCGGAGGCGCGCATCTCGGCGAGGCGGGCGTCGATGCCGTCGACGTCCACCAGTTCGGGCTTGTCGCCCGACAGGCCGAGCAGGACGGCCTTGTCGCTGCCGTGCCCCTTGCCGGTCAGCCCGAGCGAGCCGTACAGGATCGTCTCGACGCGCGCCGTCCGCTCCAGAAGGCCGTCGTCGCGCAGGCCGCGGGCGAAGCGGTGCGCGGCGGCCATCGGGCCGCCGGTGTGCGAGCTCGACGGGCCGATGCCGATCTTGAAGAGGTCGAAGACGCTGATCGCCATTGATGTGCGCCCTTCAGAAAGGCCGGGGCCCAGGTCAGGACCCCGGCGGGTGGGTCAGGACTCGCCTGAGGTGAGCGCCGTGTACTCCTCGGCGGTGAGCAGGTCCTCCGGGTCGCCCTGGACGCGCACACGGAACATCCAGCCCTCGCCGTACGGGTCGCTGTTGGCGAGCGACGGGTCGTCGATGATGGCCTGGTTCACCTCGACGATCTCACCGCCGACAGGGGTGTAGATCTCGCTCACGGACTTGGTGGACTCGACCTCGCCGATCGAGTCGCCCGCCTCGACGACCGAGCCGGCCTCCGGAAGCTGCACGAAGACCACGTCCCCGAGGGCCTCGGCGGCGAAGGCCGTGATGCCGATGGTCACCGTGATGGCGTCCTCAAGACCGGACACCCACTCGTGCTCCTTGGTGTAGCTCAGCTCGTCAGGGATGTTGCTCACTTGTTCCTCCTGTAAAAGGGCAGCTCGATCAGGTCCACGGGTTCATGGCTGCCCCGGATGTCCACGGCCAGACCTTCATTGACCCCGGCGTCGACGTAGGCGATCGCGATGGGCTTGCCCAGGGTCTGGGATGGCGCACCGCTGGTGACCTCGCCGACGACGGCTCCGTCCTTGGTGACCGGGTACCCGTGTCGGGGCACCCGGCGGCCCCGCGCGACCAGCCCGACGAGCCTGCGCCGCGGCGCGTCGTCCTTGACCGCCTCGAGCGCCGACCTGCCGACGAAGTCGCCCGGCTTGTCGAATTTCACCACTCTGCCTAGCCCCGCGTCGAATGGGGTCAGCTCCGCGGAGAGTTCGTTGCCGTACAGCGGCATGCCTGCTTCGAGCCTGAGGGTGTCGCGGCTGGACAGGCCCGCGGGCAGCAGGCCGTGCGGCGTGCCCGCCTCGGTCAGGGCGTGCCAGAGCGGCACCGCGTCCTGGTTGGCCACGAACAGCTCGAAACCGTCCTCGCCGGTGTAGCCGGTGCGGGCGATCAGCGCCTGCCGGCCGTCGACCAGCGCGGGCAGGCCCGCGTAGTACTTGAGGCCGTCGAGGTCGGCGTCGGTGAGCGTGGCGAGAATCTGCTGCGCGCGCGGCCCCTGCACGGCGATCAGCGCGTACTGCTCGGACCGGTCGTCAACCACCGCGTCGTACGACTTACCGCGATTTATCAGCTCATTCGCGACTTTTTCATAGTTGGAGGCGTTGGCCACCACCATGAACTCCTCGTCGCCCAGCCGGTAGACGATCAGATCGTCCAGCACCCCGCCCCGCTCGTCCACGATCATCGTGTACCGGGCGCGGCCGGGGGCCAGCGCCGACAGGTGCCCCACCAGCGCGTAGTCGAGCGCCTCGGCCGCCTGCGGGCCGGTCACGAAGATCTCGCCCATGTGCGAGAGGTCGAACAGCCCCGCCGCCTGCCGGACGGCGTTGTGCTCCGCGGACTCGCTGCCGTAGCGCAGGGGCATGAGCCAGCCCGCGAAGTCGGTCAGGGTCGCGCCGAGGCTCTCGTGGACGTCTCGCAGCGGTGTGGGTCGGGACATGTGTCGCACCTCAGGGCAGAGTCGGATGCCAGCATCCTCCCCCTCTGTCATCGATGCCTGAGAGATTCGCCCGAGTTTTGCCGGACTTTCACCTTCGGCGAGGCCAACCGGCCTGCTTTCCAGAGGTCACCTCGTCCGCGCGGTCCTTTGCCTTGAGAGGTTCGCGGGGAGGGCTTGCTCCTTCAGGGGCCCTGACCGGCTGTCAGGACGCTCTCCCGCACGGGTTCGTCGGTGTTGCCCGCCAGCCTAGTGCCGTCGCGGGGCTCTTGTCGCGTACGTCCGGGTTCGTAGCCCGGCCAGGGGTCAGCAGGCCGCCACCAGCGCCTCGAACAGCGCTTCGTCCTCAGACGCCTCAGGATGCCACTGGACGGCCACCGCGAACGGGTACGGGTCCAGCTCGACCGCCTCGACGGTCCCGTCGTCGGCCGTGGCGGTCACGGTGAGGCCGGGGCCGAGCCTGTCGACGGCCTGGTGGTGGTAGTGCATGACCTCCAGGGGCTCCGGGCCCAGCGCCTTGGCCACCCGGCTGCCCGGCACGGGTGTGACAGGCAGCGGGCCGAACGTGCCGGGCGCGGGGGAGTGGCCGGAGTGCCCGACCACGTCAGGCAGGTGCTGGTGCAGGGTCCCGCCGAGCGCCACGTTCAGCATCTGGAGGCCACGGCAGATGCCCAGGTAGGGCAGGCCCGCGTCGAGCGTGGCGGACAGGACCGCGAACTCCGCCTCGTCCCTGAAGTCTCTGACGAAGCCGGTGCGCTCGTGCGGGCTCTCACCGTAGAGGGCGGGGTCGATGTCACCGCCGCCCGCCAAGATCACCCCGTCGAGCCGCTGTACCACCGAGGCCGGGTCGCCTGCCGGGGGCAGGATCACGGGCTGGCCACCGGCCCGCACCACCTGCTCCACGTACATGTACGGCAGCAAGGCCACGGGCAGCTCCCACACGGTGAACCGGGCGGGTTCGACATAGGACGTGATGCCGATGACGGGACGGCGCATGACAGCTTCTCCTTACAGCGGGGTGACGTAGGCGCCGGAGATCCCGCCGTCGACCAGGAAATCCGAGCCCGTGATGAACGAGGCGTCGTCGCTGGCCAGGAACGCGACGGCGGCGGCGATCTCGGACGCCTCGGCGAACCGCCCGACCGGGACGTGCACCAGGCGGCGCTGCGCCCGCTCCGGGTCCTTGGCGAACAGCTCCTGGAGCAGCGGCGTGTTCACCGGCCCCGGGCAGAGCGCGTTCACCCTGATGCCCTCGCGGGCGAACTGCACGCCCAGCTCGCGCGACATCGCCAGCACCCCGCCCTTGGACGCCGTGTAGGAGATCTGTGAGGTCGCCGAGCCCATCACCGCGACGAACGAGGCGGTGTTGATGATGGACCCCTTACCCTGCCGCCGCATGTACGGGATCGCGTGCTTGCAGCACAGGTACACGCTCGTCAGGTTCACCTCCTGGACGCGCCGCCAGGCGTCGATGCCCGTCTCCAGGATCGAGTCGTCGTCGGGCGGCGAGATGCCCGCGTTGTTGAACGCGATGTCCACGCTGCCGTAGGTGTCGAACGCCGTCTGGTACATCCGGGCGACGTCGTCCTCGCTGGTCACGTCGGCCCGGACGAAGAGGCCGCCGACCTCGGCCGCGGCCTTCTTGCCCGCCTCCTCGTCGACGTCCACGCAGACGACCCTGGCGCCCTCCTCGGCGAACCTGCGGGCCGTGGCCAGGCCGATGCCGCTGCCCGCGCCGGTGATGACGGCGACGCGGTCCTGCAAACGCTGCATGTGTTTCACTCCGTTGAAATGAAGACGTTCTTGGTCTCGGTGAACGCGGCCAGGGCGTCCGGGCCGAGTTCCCGGCCGAGGCCGGACTCCTTGAAGCCGCCGAACGGCGTCCAGTAGCGCACCGAGGAGTGCGAGTTCACCGACAGCGCGCCCGCCTCGACGGCCCTGGCCACCCGCAGCGCCCTGCCGACGTCGCGGGTCCAGATGGAGCCGCTCAGGCCGTACCGGGTGTCGTTGGCGATCCGGACGGCTTCGGCCTCGTCCGCGAAGGGCACCACCGACACCACGGGTCCGAAGATCTCCTCGGTGAACGTCCGGTCGGTGACCCGCGTGGTCAGGACCGTGGGCGGGAACCAGTAGCCCTTGCCGGTCGGGCAGTCGCCCTGCAGGTACGGCGTGCCGTCGACGAAGCCGCGGACCCGCTCCAGGTGCTCGGCGCTGACCAGGGGGCCCATCTCGGTGGCCGGGTCGAGCGGGTCGCCGACCCTGACCTTCCGCACGGCCTGCGCGAGCAGGTCGAGGAACTCGTCGTGGATCTCGGCCTGGACGAGGATCCTCGACCGGGCGCAGCAGTCCTGGCCGGAGTTGTCGAAGACGGCGTAGGGCGCGGTTCTCGCCGCCTTTTCCACGTCAGAATCGGCGAAGACGATGTTTGCGGATTTGCCGCCTAGTTCGAGGGTGATGCGCTTGACGTGCCTCGCGGCCTTTGCTGCGATCTCTTTGCCCACCTCGGTCGAGCCGGTGAACACGATCTTGGCGACGTCCGGATGTTCGACCAGGCGGGCACCCGCGACCTCCCCTGCGCCAGGCAGGACCTGGAGCACCCCCTCGGGGAGGCCCGCCTCCAGGGCCAGCTCGGCCAGCCTCAGCGCGGTGAGCGGGGTCCACTCGGCGGGCTTGACGATCACCGTGTTGCCCGCCGCGAGAGCCGGGGCGACGCCCCAGCTCATGATGAGCATCGGGAAGTTCCACGGCACGATCACGCCGACGACGCCGAGCGGCTCCTGGAACGTGATGTCCACGCCGCCGGGCACCGGGATCTGCTTGCCGTGGTTGCGCTCCGGCGCCCCGGCGTAGAAGTGCAGGACGTCGCGGACGCTGCCCGCCTCCCACGTCGCGTTGCCGATCGGGTGGCCGGCGTTGGCGAGCTCCAGCCGCGCCAGCTCCTCGCCGTGGGCGTCCACGACGTCGGCGAACCTTCTGAGCAGCCGCGCCCGATCGCCGGGAGAGACGTCACGCCAAGCCGGGTACGCCCGCCTGGCACGCTCCACGGCCCGGTCGACCTCCGCCGTGTCGGCCAGTTCGACGTCGGCGATGACCTCTTCGGTCGCGGGATTGATGATCTTCAATGCAGGTCCTTCACATGCGCTCGAATCCGCGGAACAGCTCCCAGTCCGTGACCGCCGCATCGAAGGCGGCCAGCTCGATCCGGGCGTTGTTCGCGTAGTGCTCCACCACGTCCTCGCCGAAGGTGTCGCGGGCCAGTTTCGCCCCCTCGAACAGGGCCAGCGCGTCCCGCAGCGTGTGCGGGACGGTCTCGGCCCCCGAGGCGTAGGCGTTGCCCGTGAACGCGTCCTCCAGGGGCAGCTCGTTGTCGATGCCGTACAGGCCGGCCGCGATCAGCGCCGACACGGCGAGGTAGGGGTTGACGTCTCCGCCCGGCACCCGGTTCTCCACCCGCAGCGAGTGCCCGTGGCCGACGAGGCGGAGCGCGCACGTGCGGTTGTCGACGCCCCACTTGATCGCGGTCGGGGCGAAGCTGCCGGGGACGTACCGCTTGTAGGAGTTGATGTTCGGTGCGTAGAGCAGCGTCAGCTCGCGCAGGCAGGCGAGCTGCCCGGCGACGAAGCTCGCGCCCATCGGCGACAGGCCGTGCTCGCCGTCGCCCGCCATGACCGGTTCGCCGTCGAGGCCACGGAGGCTGATGTGGATGTGGCAGGAGTTGCCCTCGCGCTGGTTCGGCTTGGCCATGAAGGTGATCGACTTGCCCTCCTGGGCCGCGATCTCCTTGGCGCCGTTCTTGTAGATCGAGTGGTTGTCGCAGGTGCGCAGCGCCTCGTCGTAGCGGAAGGCGATCTCGTGCTGGCCGAGGTTGCACTCGCCCTTGGCCGACTCGACGTACAGGCCCGCACCCGCCATCTCGCGCCGGATCCGGCGCAGGAGCGGCTCGACGCGGGCGGTGCCGAGGAGGGAGTAGTCGACGTTGTAGAGGTTGGCGGGGGACATGTCGTGGTATGCCCGCTTCCACGCGTCCTCGTAGCTGTTCTCGTAGACGATGAACTCCAGCTCGGTGCCGACGTACGCGGCCAGGCCGCGCTCGGCGAGCCGGGCGAGCTGCCTGCGCAGGATCTGGCGCGGCGAGGGGGCGACGTCCTCGCCGCTCTCCCAGGCCAGGTCCGCCATGAGCATGGCGGTGCCCTCCTGCCAGGGGACGCGTCTCAGCGTCGACAGATCGGGCTTCATCACGAAATCGCCGTAACCTCGTTCCCATGACGACATCGCGTAGCCCTCGACCGTCGTCATGTCCACGTCCACAGCGAGCAGGTAGTTACAGCCCTCGGAGCCGTGGTGTAGCACCTCGTCCAGGAAGTACCGCGCGGACAGCCGCTTGCCCTGCAATCTGCCCTGCATGTCGGCGATCGCGAGCAGGACGGTGTCGATCCGCCCGGCCGCGGCCTCGACCCGCAGCTCCTCGACAGTGAGGAAGCCGGCGGTGGATCGCTCACTCACATTTGCTCCCCGACGCGCTTTCCCGTTGATTGGGCTAGTCTCAGACCATTGAGGTGCATGGTGGGATCGCTTGTCAAGACCTGAGGACACCTTGGACGATTCGGACGGGTTGGCGGACGGGTTGGCGGACGGGGCGGCGCGGCGAAGTGGAGGAGCCCGGGGTGAGAGCGCGGCGAAGCAGCAGGCTGCCATGACGATGAATCCGTTGACGATGCTCAGGCCCGTCAGGGCGGGAAACGCCTTCGAGGAGACCGTGGAACGGCTGCTCCAGGCGATCAAACTCGGCGTGGTGGGGCCCGGCGAGAAACTGCCGCCCGAGCGCGAGCTGGCCGTGCAACTCGGCATCAGCCGGGTCACCCTGCGCGAGGCGATCCGCGCCCTCCAGGAGGCGGGCTACCTGGACGTCCGGCGCGGACGCTACGGCGGGGCGTTCGTCACCTACGTCCCGCCCCCGCCTGGGCAGGGCGACCTGCGCAAGGCCGTCGCCGACATGGGGCTGGCCGACCTGTCCGACGCGCTCACCTTCCGCATGGCCGTGGAGTGCGGGGCCGCCGAGGTGCTGGCGACGTCCGAACTCACCGACGAGCAGCAGGCGCTGCTCCGCCGCAGGCTGTCGGAGCTCAACGAGGCCGGTGTCGAGGACTACCGCCGCCTCGACACCGCCTTCCACCTGTCGATCGCGGAGCTGACCGGCTCGCCCCTGCTCGCCACCGCCTGCGCCGACGCCCGCCTGCGGGTCAGCGACCTGCTCAACGCCATCCCGATGCTTCACGTGAACCTCGAGCACGCCGCCGTCCAGCACCAGGCGATCGTGGCCGCCATCCTCGCCGGCGACCCTGACGCGGCCCGCCGCGCCGTCGCCGAACACCTGGAGGGCACGGCCGCGCTCCTCCGTGCCTTCCTGTCCTGAACCGCACGCGCCTCTTGTAGGGCTCTACCGGTCCTTGACGGTCATAAGGCAACCACGCGGCATCACACGACCGGAACGGCTCGTACCATCAGTTTCTAGGTCATGAGTAACTGGTTGCAGCAGAGCATTGTCGACACGGGACGGCTGCCGCTGTTCTGTTACTTCGTCGCGCTCATCGTCGCCTTCGTCGCCACCCGTATCAACGTCCGGCTGATCAGGGCCAAGGTGGGCTGGTTCCGCAACGTCAGCGTGGGTGAGATGCACATCCACCACGTGGTGTTCGGCGTCGTGCTCATGCTGATCGGCGGCGTCGCCGGGTTCGTGCTGTCGGCCGGGTCCCAGATCGGGTACGCCGCCGCCGCGTCCGTCTTCGGCGTCGGCTCCGCGCTGGTGCTCGACGAGTTCGCGCTGATCCTGCACCTGCACGACGTGTACTGGGAGGAGGAGGGGCGGACCTCCGTCGACGCGGTGTTCATCGCGGTCGCGGTCACCGCCCTGCTGCTGATCGGGCTGCGCCCCCTCACCTGGGACTACGGCCCCCTGGTCAACCCGGCCGCGCTGATCGTCGGCAACCTGCTGCTGGCCGTCGTCACCCTGCTCAAGGGCAAGATCTGGACGGGGCTGGTAGGGCTGTTCGTCCCGGTCCTGCTGCTGGTGGGCGCGCTTCGGCTGGCCCGTCCCGGGTCGCCGTGGGCTCACTGGTTCTTCATCGGACGCTCCCCGCGCAAGCTGGCCAAGGCCCTCCGCCGGGAGGAGCGCTGGCGGCGTCCGGTGATCAAGGCCAAGATCGCCTTCCAGGAGTTCGTCTCCGGCCGCCACGACCTTCCCTCCACCCGCCGCCATACTTGACCCCATGCCGCCACCCCCCTGGCAGGACGTCCGGCCCCCCGACCCGCACGCCGGCCCCGGCGCGGGGCAGGAACCACAGGGCCCCAGCCCGCACGACGGTCCTGGTTCGCTCGACGGCCCCGGTCCGCACGACGGGTCTGGCCCGTTCGATGGCCTCCAGGGCGTCGCGCGGCGACTGCTGCCGGTCGCACTGCCTCACGGCCTGGCGCTGGCTGGAGGGCATGCGCTGCGGGCCCACGGCTTCCCCGCCTGTCCCGGTGCGGACCTCGCCTACGCCACCGCCGCCGAGACGCCGCTGGCCGAGGTGGCGGAAGCAGCCGCGCGGACATTCCGCGGCACCGGCCTCGACGCGACGGTCACCGCCCTCGCCTCCCTGACAGCCCGCCTCCACGTCACCGATCCGGAGACCGGCCAGGGCTGCGACGTCGACGTGCTGCGCGAGGCACTCCAGCAGCCACCGGCCCGGTGCGGCGACCTGTGGGTGGTCGGCCTGGAGGACGCGGTCGGGCTCGGCATGCGGGCCCTGCACGAGCGCTGCCTCGCCCGCGACCTGATCGACATCGCATCGGTCGCCGGGCTGTACTCCCGCCGCGACCTCGAACACCTCGCCAGGCCGCACACGGAGGACTTCTCGCCGCACGAACTCGCCGCCCGTCTGGAGTTCGCGGACCAGATCGCCGACGAGGCCTTCGAAGCACACGGGCAGGCCCCCGAGCGGATCGTCGAGATCCGTCGGTTCGCCACGTCCTGGGTGGAGGACATCAAACTCCGCCGCGCCGACGACGGAGACACCGACTACGACGACCCCGACCTCCCGGACATCGACTGAAGGTTCCGGACGCCGACCAAGGCCTCGGCCATGACGTCGACTGACGGGGTTGCGCTTGGGGTCGCCGTTGAGCGCCAGGTCCTGGGTGGGCACCTGGACGGCGAGGGTGTGCACGTTGTAGCCCTTGGTGGTGTCCTGGCCGACCTCTGACAGGTTGCCGCCTTGACGTGCTCCTCCACATGAATGTGGAGGATTCCTGTGCTGCTTACGCAGCAGCTCGCAGCGCGGGCGCGGGCGAGACTGTGGGACAGGATG
>NZ_JBEXUP010000133.1:0-23410 GCF_040614375.1 Nonomuraea sp. NPDC005983 | reverse complement strand
CACCCGGACCCTGCGCAGCCTCGGCGCCGTCGACTCGCACCGGGTGACCGCCCGGGGCAGGAGCATGGCCCGGCTCGGCGTCCACCCGCGGCTGGCCAGAGCGCTGATCGACCTCGGGCCGCGGGCCGCCGAGGTGGTCGCCCTCCTGTCCGACCAGCTTCCCCGCGGCGCGGGCGACGACCTGGTGGAGGTCTGGCGGGCGGCCCGCCGGGGCGGCGACGCCTTCACCGCCCGCTGGCGCCAGGAGGTCGCCCGTCTGTCCAAAACCACGCCGGAAGGCCGCGCGCCCGTCTCGGCACCGGGCGTGGCGAACCTGCGGTCCGCGGAGCCGGGCGTGGCGAACCTGCGGTCCGCGGCGCTGGGCGATGACGCGCTGGCGGGGCTGGTGGTGGCGCTCGCGTTCCCCGAGCGGGTGGCCCGGCGGCGCGGCGGCGGCTACCTGATGGCGTCCGGCACCGCGGCGCAGCTCGGGGAGGGGTCGAAGCTCGCGCGGGCGCACTGGCTGGCCGTCGCCGTCGCGGACCGTCCCACGGGATCGGCGTCGGCGCGGGTCCGGCAGGCCGTCGTCATCGACGAGGAGACCGCGAGGCTGGCGTTCCCCGTCACGACCGAGGAGGAGGTCACCTGGCGGGTGCCGCCGGGCGAGCGGCGCGGGGACGTCTCCGCGCGGGTGGTCGAGCGGCTGGGCGCGATCGAGCTGTCGTCCACGCCGCTCCCCGACGCGGACGTGCGCGACGCCCTCCTGCACGGCCTGCGCACCGAGGACGTCCTGACCTGGACGAAGGAGGCGAAGGCGGTACGCGACCGGCTGGCCTTCTGCCATCGCGCCCTCGGCGCCCCCTGGCCCCCGATGGACGCCCTCGTCGACCTGGCGGACCAGTGGCTGGAGCCCGAGCTCTCCAGGGCCCGCCGCCGCGCCGACCTGGAGCGGATCGACGTCGCCGCCGCGCTGAAGCGGCTCGTCCCGTGGAGCGAGCGGCTGGACACGGTCGCCCCGGAACGCGTCGAGGTCCCCAGCGGGTCGCGGGTGCGCGTCGACTACTCGGGCGAGCAGCCGGTGCTCGCCGTCAAACTGCAGGAGCTGTTCGGCTGGGACGAGGCGGCCGAGATCGCGGGCGTCCCGCTGCTGGTGCACCTGCTCTCCCCCGCGGGCCGCCCGGTGGCGGTCACGGCCGACCTGGCGTCGTTCTGGCGCGACGGCTACCGCGCCGTCCGTGCGGAACTGCGCGGCCGGTACCCGAAGCATCCCTGGCCGGAAGATCCGCTCACGGCAGTCCCCACGAACCGGGTGAAAAGGAAACAATGACGTACGTGCTCGACGCGGCGGCCAACAACGCCGCATGGTGCGACGCGATGTGCCGCGCGCACGGCCTCCCCGGCCGCTTCACCTCCCGCGCCTGGACGAACCCGCGCCGGACCCCGCCGTACTATCCCGACGCCGTGACCCTCACCCCTGACGCCACCGCCGCCGACGTCCTCGACGGCATCGACCCGGGGCCCGGCGCGTCGGTCAAGGACAGCTTCGCCACCCTCGACCTGACGCCCCACGGCTTCCACGTCCTGTTCGAAGCCCACTGGATCCACCGCCCCGCCACTCAGACGGGCGCCGACGGTGCTGTCGGCTGGGAGGTGGTCCGCACGCCGGACGCGCTGCGCGAGTGGGAGCAGGCCTGCTTCGGCGGCGAGACCCAGGGGCTGTTCCCGGCGTCCCTGCTGGCCGAGGCGAGCGTCCTGGCGGGCAGGCGCGACGGCGGGATCGTCTGCGGCAGCGTCCTCAACGGCACCGGCCGCGTGGTCGGCGTCTCCAACGTCTTCGCGGACGGCTGCGACCTCGACAGCGCCTGGCAGGGCACGGTCGACCAGGCGGCAGCCCTCTTCCCCGGCCACCACCTGGTCGGCTACGAGTCCGACCCCGAACCCGCCATCCGTCAGGGCTTCACCACGACCGGCCCGCTCCGGATCTGGCTGAACTCCTGAGGCGCGGAGCACATCACCCAGGGCATGGGGTCAGAGCACGTCGTCCAGGGTCGGGGACGTCAGGACCTCGATCGGCTCGTCGCCCACACCGACGTCCTTGAAGCCGCTCGACGTGCCCACGCACACCACGGGGCCGTCGAACGCGCGGCCCAGCCTGCGGTAGGCCGCCAGCCCGGCCGCGCCCGACAGCTCCTGCCACAGCCCGTGACGGGCAAGGTCCCGCTGGGCCTCGCGCAGCTCGCCGTCGGTGACCAGGAGGGCGTCGCCGCCGCTGTCGCGGACCGCCCGCACGCCCCGGTGCCCGCCCACCGAGCAGTTGATCCCGTACGCGTCCGTGGCCCCGACCTCGACGACCGCGGCTGGGACGGCCGTGCCGACGGCCCGCGCGTTCGGCCCGCCGGCGGCAGGTTCACAGGAGAACATCCGCGGCGCGTCGTCGGCCACCCCGAGCCGGCGCAGCTCCGTGAAGCCCTTCCACACGCCGTAGAGCAGCTCCGCGTAGCCGGTCGGCGCGAACACGGCCGCGGGCACCCTCCCGAGCTGCGCGAACAGCTCGTACGCGATCGTCTTGTACCCCTCGGCCCCGAACGGATGCCCGGTGTGGGTGACGGTCAGGTTGCTGACCGGGTGGTAACCGAGCCGGTCCACGATCTGACGCATCAGCGGCCACCGGGCCTCCGTCGGCACAGTCAGCACCTTCGCCCCGAACGCCCGGACGAACGACTGCACCGCACGCGGCGACTCGGCCGAGGCCAGCACGATCGCGGGCAGACCGGCGCGAGCCGCGAACGCGGCGGCCGAGGCGGCGTGGTTCCCCGACGACGCCACCACCACGCCCGGCGCCCCTGCTCCGACGGCGGCGCTGACCGTGACCCGGTTCAACCGGTCCTTGTGCGACCAGGTGGGGTTGCGCGACTCGTCCTTGACGTGGACGCCGTCGCCCAGTTCCAGCAGCGGCGTGCCGCCCTCGCCCAGCGTCGGGGCGTGCAACGGCGGCAGCAGCGGCGCCCACCGCGCGATGTCCGGGCCCGGCGGCTGCTCGAACAGCTCGCGCGGCACGCGGGAGTAGTCGTAGTCGACCTCGACCGGGTAGGCGAGGTCGTCGGTGCTGGTCTCAGGGCAGCCACGGGTCAACGGCGGCCACAGCGGAAAGACGGCCGAGGGGTCGCCGAGCGAGCGCTGACCGATCGCAAGAGATTCCACATCCACCCTCCGACCCTAAACAGCTCCCCACCCCCGCCAACCTCCGGTGCATTTCGGGTCTCCCGGTGGAGGCGGGAAAGTCGCACACTCTAGGCATGTTGTGGGCAGGCAGGTCCGCCATCGAGATCGCGGCGGCCGTCCGGCAGGGCGTGGTCACGGCCGAGACCGTCGTCGAGCAGCACCTCGGCGTGATCGCCGAGCGCGACCCCGGGGTGGGGGCGTTCCGCGTGGTCAGAGCCGCCGCCCTGGACGAGGCGCGGGCCGTGCAGCAACGCGCCGACCTGGCCGATCTGCCGCTCGCGGGCGTCCCCGTCGCGGTCAAGGACAACCTGGAGGTGGCCGGCGAGTCCACCCGCGTCGGCTCGGCCGCCACGGACGACGTCCCAGCGGCCATGGACCACGAGACGGTCGCCCGTCTGCGGGCCGCGGGCGCGGTGGTGGTCGGCCTGACGAACCTGCCCGAGCTGGGCCTGGTGGCGTTCGGCGACAGCGCGTACGGCACCGTCCGCAACCCCTGGGACGCGAGCCGCACCGCGGGCGGCTCCTCCTCCGGCAGCGCGGCGGCCGTCGCGGCGGGCATGGTGCCCGTGGCGCTCGGCAACGACGGCATGGGCTCGCTGCGCATCCCCGGCGCCTGCTGCGGCGTGCTCGCGATCAAGCCGGGCGCGAGCCTGGTCCCGCCACCGTCGGACGACTGGCGCGGGCTGTCGGAGAACGGCCCGCTGGCCGCCACCGCCGCCGACCTGTCGCTGATGCTGTCGGTGCTGGCCGCCGACCCTGCGTTGGCCGAGGCGTGGCGCGGCGGCAGGCGGCAGGAGCCGCGCCCGCCCATGCTCCGCTCGATCTGGGCGGACGACGACCAGGTCTGGGAGCCGCCGCCGCCCCACGACAGCCCCGAACCGTTCGACCTGCGCCTGGCCTACGCACCGCAGCCTCTCCCCGTCGGCCTGCTGATGGACGGCGAGTTCCAGGCGGCGGTCCGCGGCGCGGCCGAGACGCTCCGGGTCGCCGGGCACACGATCGTGGAGCACGGCCGCCTGCCCGCCTGGCTCGGCCCCGCCACGATCGCGACCTGGCTGGCTCGGGCGTCCGAAGCTGCCGACGGCCTCGACGGGCGTCGCCTGGAGCGGCGCAGCCGCGCCCTCGCCCGCGCCGGACACACGCTGGCCCGGCTCGGCCTCGACGGCGCCCGCGGCCGCAAGCGCTGGCAGGATTTCGGCGCCGACCGGTGGTTCGGCGACGCGGACGTCCTCATCACGCCCGTCCTGGCGACGATCCCGCCGCCTGCGGACCGCTGGGGCGACCGCGGCCTGGTCAGAAACGTGCTGGCGAACGTCAGGTACGCACCCGCGACAGGCCCGTGGAACATGTGCGGCTGGCCCGCGATGACGGTGCCCATCGCGACCCACTCCAGCGGCCTGCCGATCGGCGTGCAGCTCGTGGCGCCGCCCGGCGGCGAGCCGCACCTGCTGGGCCTCGCCGCCCAGCTGCAATCGGCCCACCCCCTGATCAGGCCGCCGGGCTTGTCGTACTGACCCACGCTCGGCAGCCGGGCCACCGCGCTGAACCTGCACCTGGCAGAGGTACCTTCAGCGGGGTTCTGGTTGGGCGAGCGGGTTGGTCGCCGTGACCGAGGTCCACGGCAAGGTGGAGCGGCCCCTGTCGCCCTGGTCAACGGGCGGCAGGGGCCTCAACTTCCTCCACGGCTCGAACGCCACCCCGGCCTAGATGCCGAGAGGATGCCAGACGGTCTTGATCTCCAGGAAACGGGTCATCCGCCCCAGGCCGGGGTCGGCGGTCCAGTCGACGTCCGACAGGCGCAGCACCCGCTTGAGGTTCTCGGCGGCGTCCTGCTCGCAGCGCAGGGCGAGGTCGGGGTCCGCCACCCCGGTGAGGTCCAGGCCGTTGACGTCCATGTGGGACGCCAGCCACGGCGCCAGCTCCGCCTGCTGCCCCGTCAGGATGTTGACCACCCCGCCCGGCAGGTCGGACGTGGCCAGCACCTCGGCGAGGGTGATCGCGGCCAGCGGGGACGGCTCCGAGGCCACCACCACGCAGGTGTTGCCCGTCACGATCATCGGCGCCACCACCGAGACCAGGCCGAGCAGCGGGTCGGCGGGGGCGATCACGGCGACCACACCCGTCGGCTCCGGCGAGGACAGGTTGAAGTACGGCCCCGCCACCGGGTTGGGCGTGCCGTGCACCGCGGAGACCTTGTCGGACCAGCCCGCGTACCAGACCAGCCGGTCGATCGTCGCGTCGACCGCCTCCTGCGCCGCCTTCTTGCCGATGCCGAGTTCCTCGACGAACTGGGCGCGGCGGCCCTCCAGCATCTCGGCGACGCGGTAGAGGATCTGGCCGCGGTTGTAGGCGGTCGCGCCCGACCAGCCGGGGAACGCCTTGCGGGCGGCCACGACGGCGTCGCGGGCGTCCTTGCGCGAGGCCCGCGACGCGTTGGCGAGAAAGTCGCCCTTGGGCGAGGTCACGACGTACGACCTCCCGCTCTCAGAGCGTGGGAACGCCCCGCCGATGAACAGCTTGTAGGTCTTGCGAACGGGCAGCCTACTCATCGCCGCGCCCCCTCCACGTGGTCTCCTGCGACATCTGGACCGGCGCGAAGATCTGCCCGCACCGGCTCACGCCGCAGCGGTGGGCGTACCAGCCGGTGCGCACGGGCCGGCCGGCTCGGGCGAACGCGTGGCCGCGGGTGGCCTGCGCCCGCCGCCTCCTGCGCGGCGTACGGCGGTGCTCACACATCAAGGTAGGCCTCCAGACCGTGCAGGCCGCCCTCGCGGCCGTACCCGGACTCCTTGTACCCGCCGAACGGCGAGGCGGGGTCGAACCGGTTGAACGTGTTGGCCCACACCACCCCCGCCCTCAACCGGTCGGCCATCCACAAGATGCGCGACCCCTTCTCCGTCCAGATACCCGCCGACAACCCGTACGGAGTGTTGTTGGCCTTCTCCACCGCCTCAGCCGGAGTACGGAACGTCAACACCGACAGCACCGGCCCGAAGATCTCCTCCCGCGCGATCCGATGCGACTGCGCCACCCCCGTGAACACCGTCGGCGGGAACCAGAACCCCCGCTCAGGCAGCTCACACGCCGGCGACCACCGCTGCGCCCCCTCCGCCTCGCCCGCCTCGCTCAGCGAACGAATCCGGGCCAACTGCTCCGCCGAGTTGATCGCACCGATATCGGTGTTCTTGTCGAGCGGGTCACCCAACCGCAGCGTCGACAGCCTGCGCCGCAACGCCCCCAGCAGCTCCTCCTGGATCGACTCCTGCACCAGCAGCCGCGACCCGGCACAACACACATGGCCCTGATTGAAGAAGATCCCATTGACGACCCCCTCCACCGCCTGATCCAACGCCGCGTCCTCGAACACGATGTTGGCCGCCTTACCCCCCAGCTCCAGCGTGAGCTTCTTACCCGTGCCGGCCACCTGACGGGCGATCATCCGGCCCACCTCGGTCGACCCGGTGAACGCCACCTTGGCCACCCCCGGATGGCCCACCACCGCGGCCCCCGTCGCCCCGGCGCCGGTCACGATGTTCACCACACCCGCAGGCAGCCCCGCCTGCACACAGATCTCGGCGAACAGCAACGCCGTCAACGGCGTCGTCTCGGCCGGCTTCAACACCACCGTGTTCCCGCACGCCAAGGCCGGCGCGATCTTCCACGCCAGCATCAACAGCGGAAAGTTCCACGGGATCACCTGCCCGGCCACCCCTAGCGGCCGCGGATCCGCCCCGAACCCCGCGTACCCCAGCTTGTCGGCCCAGCCCGCGTAATAGAAGAAATGCGCCGCCACCAACGGCACATCCACATCCCGCGACTCACGAATCGGCTTACCGTTGTCCAGCGACTCCAGCACCGCCAGCTCACGAGCCCGCTCCTGAATGATCCGCGCGATCCGGAACAGGTACTTGGCCCGCTCCGCCCCCGGCAGCGCACTCCACGTCTCGAACGCCTTACCCGCCGCCCGCACCGCCCGCTCGACATCATCGTCGGACGCGGTGGCGACCTCGGCCAGCGTCTCCTCGGTAGCCGGATTGATCGTCTTGAACGACGGGCCAGACCCCTCGACGAACTCGCCACCGATGAACAACCCATACGACGGCTGCAAGTCGACGATCTCCCGCGACTCCGGCGCCGGTGCGTATTCGAACATCATCCTCTAATCCAGGGTGAAGTAGTCGGGACCCGCGTACCGGCCGGTGGCCAGCTTCTGCCGCTGCATCAGCAGATCGTTCAGCAACGACGAAGCCCCCAGCCGGAACCAGTCCGGCGACAGCCAATCCGGCCCCGCGCTCTCGTTGACCAGCACCAGATACTTGATCGCGTCCTTCGTGGTCCGGATCCCGCCCGCCGGCTTGACCCCCACCTGACGACCCGCAATCCGCCGGAAATCACGCACCGCCTCCAACATCACCAGCGTCACCGGCAGCGTCGCCGCCGGAGACACCTTCCCTGTCGAGGTCTTGATGAAATCCGCCCCCGCCAGCATCGCCAGCCACGAAGCCCGCCGCACGTTGTCGTAGGTCGCCAGCTCACCCGTCTCCAAAATCACCTTCAGATGCGCACCCCCGCAGGCCGCCTTCACCGCGACGACCTCCTGCCACACCTTCAGGTAATCCCCCGACAGCAGCGCACCCCGATCGATCACCATGTCGATCTCGTCCGCGCCCGCCGCCACCGCCAGTGCGGTGTCGGCCACCTTCACCTCCAGCGACGAACGCCCTGACGGGAACGCCGTGGCCACCGAGGCCACCTTCACCCCCGACCCGGCCAGCGCCGCCGCTGCCACCTCCACCAGATCCGGATACACGCACACCGCCGCCACCCGCGGCGCACCCTCACCCGGACGCATCGCCTTGGCGCACAACGCCCGCACCTTGCCCGGCGTGTCAGCACCCTCCAACGTCGTCAGATCCACCATCGAAATGGCCAGATCAATCGCCTCGGCCTTGGCCGAGGTCTTGATCGAGCGGCTGCTCAGCATCGCCGCCCGCTGATCCGCGCCCACCCGATCAACACCGGGCAGGCCGTGCAGGAAAGCTCGCAATGTCGCGTTGGACGTGGCGACGTCCGCGAGCGAGGTAGTCACAGTTGACACCCCCACAGCATCGCCGACCGGGGAGGCTACGTCCAAACCGATCGCTGACCTGCGGCGTTGCGGCGCATCCCTAGTGCCCTACCGCTCGTCTGAGACGTCCTAAGGCGCCCGGCACCCCCCTCCTAGGTAGTCCTAGGCCGATCGCCCTCCCGAGATAGGGCATCCGTCCGATGTGGCGGGGTGGGCCTTAGGGCGAGTCTTAAACATGTCAGCAAGTAGCACGAAATTTCAGGAGAAGAAATGAACCCCGAGATCGAGTACGAGCTCATGAAGAGTCACGCGCACGAGCTGCGTCAGGCGGCCGCCCAGCACCGGCGAGTACGGGAGGCCGAGCGGTCCAACAAGTCCGAGCGCCGCTCGGTCTTCGGCAAGCGCCGCTCCTCATGACCACCCCACGAGAGCCCGGCCGCATCCTCCCTCGCGGCCGGGCCTCTGTACCTCCGTAAACCCGTCGAAAGCTACTCATGGGGCATGACATGCTGGACGACATGCTGGGACGTGCTGTGAGTCCCGTCTTCGTCGGACGGGAAGAGGAACTCTCGACCCTCTTCGAAGCGTTCGGCGAAGCCCGCAAGGGCAGCGCCACGGCCGTCCTCCTGGGTGGCGAGGCCGGAGTCGGCAAGACCAGACTGGTGCAGCGCTTCGCGGAGCAGGTCACGTCCAACGGCGCTCAGGTGCTGTTCGGCGGCTGCGTGGAGCTCTCGACCGAGGGCCTGGCCTACGCACCGTTCACGGCCGCCCTCCGCCAGCTCGTCAGAGAGCAGGGCCCGGCCAGGATCGCCGCCCTGCTGCCCGAGGGCGCCGAGCGCGACCTCGCGCGGCTGCTGCCCGAGTTCGGCGAGCCCAGCGGCGACGGCGAGACCGACACCGGCAGGGCCAGGCTCTTCGAGCAGTTCCTGACACTCCTCGAACGGCTGGCCGAGAGCCGCCCGACCGTCCTGCTGATCGAGGACATCCACTGGGCCGACAGGTCCAGCCGCGACCTGATCGCCTTCCTCAGCCGCAACCTGCGGGTCCCGCAGGTGCTGATCGTGATGACCTACCGCTCCGACGACCTGCACAGGCAGCACCCGCTCCGGCCGGTGCTCGCCGAGCTCGGACGGGTCAACGGCGTGCTCAGGCTGGACCTCCCCCGCCTGTCGCAGGACGAGGTCGCCCAGCAGATGGCCGGCATCCTCGGCAGCGCGCCCGACTACCCCAAGGTGCAGAAGGTCTACGAGCGCAGCGAGGGCATCCCGCTGTTCGTCGAGGCGCTGCTCGACAGCGGCGAGGACTGCGCCTTCCCCGAGTCCATGCAGGACCTGATCCTCGGCGCGGTCGAGCGGCTGCCCGAGGAGACCCAGCGGGTGCTGCGCATCGCCGCCGCGGGCGGCATCCGCGTCGGCCACGCCCTGCTCGCCGCCGTGAGCGGGCTGTCGGACATCGAGCTGGAGTCGGCGCTGCGCCCCGCCATCGCGGGCAACGTGCTGCAGATCGCCGACAGCCGCGCCTACGCCTTCCGTCACTCCCTGATCCGCGAGGCCGTACACGACGAGCTGCTGCCCGGTGAGCACCAGCGCCTGCACGCCAGGTACGCCGAGGAGATCTCCCGCGACCGCACCCTGGTGCCGCCAGGCCGCGCCGCGGTCGAGCTGGCCCACCACTGGTACGGCGCGCGCAACGACCTCTGGGCGCTGATCGCCGCCTGGGAGGCCGCGCAGAAGTCGTTCAAGGCGTTCGCGTACACCGAGGCGATCCCGCTGCTCGAACGCGTCCTCATGCTCTGGGACCGGGTCCCGGACGCGGCGGAGCGCATCGGGGCCGACCACACGTCCGTGCTCGAGCGGGCCAGCGAGGCCGCGCTGGCGGGCGGCGAGCTGGACAAGGGCCACAAGTTCGTCAAGGCGGCTGTCTCCGAGCTGGACGAGACCCGCGAGCCGGAACGGGTGGCCAAGCTGGTCGTCCGCTGGGCCAACCTCAAGATCTACAAGGGCCGGATGGGGGTCGTCGAGGACTTCCGGCACGCCCTGCGCCTCGTACCTGAGCCGAATCTGGACCGCGCCGAGGTCATCATGCCGATGGCCCAGCACCTGATGCTCTCCGGCGACGTCGACGAGGGCACCCGGCTCGTCGAGGAGGGCCTGCGCCTGGCCAGGGAGCTGGGCGACAGGTGCCTCGAAGGCGACCTGCTGCTCAACCTCGCACTCGGCCACTCGATCGACGGCGACACCGAGAGCACCCTCGCCACCAACCTGCGCGCCCTGGAGCTGGGACGCCTGGAAGGCTCCGGCAGGCTGATCACCCGGGCCATCGGCAACAACATCGACGCGCTGAGCGACCTGGGCCGCTGGGAGGAGGCGCTCGAGCTGAGCGAGGAGGGGTGGAAGAAGGCCAAGAAGTACGGCCGCATCCGCCTCAACGGCGTCTTCATCCTCAACAACAGGGCCGAGACCCTGGAGGCGATCGGCCGCTGGGACGAGGCGATCGACACCATCGAGCGGGCGCTCACCTTCGGGCCCGTCCTCCGCACCCGGAGTCACCTGCTCAGGCTGCGCGCCGACATCTCCCTGGCGAGGGGCGAGCTGGAGCTGGCCGAGGCCATCATGGGCGAGCTCGGGGTGCTCAAGGAGCGTCCGGAGGACTTCCTGCAGGACATCACGAACAGCACCCGTCTGCGCATCAGCTGGCACCTGAACAAGGGCGAGCCCGGCTCGGCGCTCGCGGTGGCCGAGGGCTTCCTGTCGCGCCCGTCCCAGTCGCCCAAGGCGATGCTGGGCTGGCGGATGCTCTCCCTGCTCAGGACCGTCTGCGACGCCGCCGGGGCGGTCGAGCCCGCGCGCGCCAGGGCGCTGCGCGAGCAGGCCACCGGGCTGGCGGCGGGTCTGAAGGTGAGCGGGCCGGTCGCGGCGGCGTACCAGCTGTCCTTCTCGGGCGACTTCGACGGCGCGGCGAGCTCCTGGGAGCGGCTCAACCGTCCGCACAACCAGGCCAAGGCGCTGCTGCGGGCGGCGGAGGCGAGGGCGCTGGCGGGCGACCGCGACGGCGCCGCCACCCGGCTCAGGGTGGCGCACCCACTGGCCGCCGCCCTGCGCGCGGCCCCGCTGGTGGACGGGATCGAGGCGCTCTCGCGCCGCGTCGGCGTCACCCACCACCAGCAGGAGGTCCCCGAGCTGCTCACCCCGCGCGAGCTGGAGGTGCTGCGGCTGGTGACGCTGGGCCGCACCAACCGCGACATCGCGTCCGAGCTGTTCATCTCGGTCAAGACCGTGAGCGTGCACGTCTCGAACATCCTCGCCAAGCTGGGGGTCACCAGTCGCGGTGAGGCCGCGGCGGCCGCGCACCGGTTGTCGCTGTTGTCGCTGTGATCGACGCGGGTTCCGTCAGACGAACGCCTCGACCAGCAGGATGACGCCGAAGATCGCGAACGCGGCCGCGGCGCCGTAGCGGATGACCTTCTCGGGCAGGTGCTTGCCCAGCAGGCGGCCGACGAGGATGGCGAGCGCGTCGGCCGCCACCATGCCGACGGTGGAGCCGATCCAGGTGCCCAGCCAGCCGTGCTGGGTCGCCAGCGTGATCGTGGCGAGCATGGTCTTGTCGCCCAGCTCGCTCAGGAAGAACGCCACCGTCACCGCGATCAGCGCGTTCCTGGTGGTGCGCTGGGCCTTGCCCGCCTCTTCGTCGCTCAGTTCGTCGCCGCGCAGCGTCCACAGCGCGAAGGCGAGGAAGGCGATGCCGGCCACGATGGAGATGGCGGTGGTGGGCAGCGCGTCGCCGATGAGCCCGCCCACGGCCACGCTGACCAGGTGGACGACGGTCGTCGCGATCGTGATGCCGGCGAGCACCGGCCACAGTTTGAAGCGGGTGGCGAACGTCATCGCCATGAGCTGGCTCTTGTCACCAAGCTCGGCCACGAAGATGACGGCCAGACTGATCCAGAACGCTTCCACGGTCCTCTTCCGCGCGACCGGACCGAAAGCGAGTGCCGGGGGAGTTTCGCGGGCACGACTTCGGCCCGGCAGCGTCTTTGTTCGATGACTGCCAGGCCGAAGGTCTCGTCCGCCTGTTGCGAGGCCCGCGCGACCGGGCGCGCGAACGCGCCAGTGTGTCGATCACGCGATTGGGACTACTCCCCTTCGGTGTTTCCAGAGGACCATAACAGGTCCGCGCGAGTGGTTATTCCATGGGCCCCTCAAAGGGCGCAGCCCACCATGACCGGCTCGTTGATCAGCGTGACGCCGAACTTCTCCAGCACCCCGTCGCGTACTTCCCTGGCCAGGGCCAGCAGGTCGGCGGTCGTGGCCGTGCCCGTGGGGTTGGTCAGGGCGAGGGTGTGCTTGGTGGAGATGCGGACCGGGCCGCGTTCGTAGCCCTTGGGGTAGCCCGCCTGCTCGATCAGCCAGGCCGCCGGCACCTTGACCAAGCCGTCGGGCTGAGCCCAGCGGGGGAAGCCCGGCGCGTGCGCCTCCAGGTCTTCGGCCTGCGCCGCGGTGAGGACCGGGTTCGTGAAGAACGACCCGGCGCTGCGGGTGTCGGGGTCGGCGGGGTCGAGGACCATGCCCTTGCCCCTGCGCAGCCCCAGGACCGCCTCTCTGGCCGCCTCCAGGGGGACGCGGGCGCCCAGCTCGACGCCGAGCCGCCCGGCCAGCTCCTTGTACGCGATCGGCCCGGACAGGCCCGAGACCTCCAGCGCGTAGGTGACGCCCAGCACCACGTGCCGCGACAGGTCCCGTTTGAAGGCACTGTCGCGGTAGGAGAAGCCGCACTGCCTGGCCTCCAGGTCGACCACCTGCCTGGTGCGGCGGTCGTAGGCGCGCACGCACCTGATGGTCTGCGACACGTCCTGGCCGTACGCGCCGACGTTCTGGATCGGCGTCGAGCCCACCAAGCCGGGAATGCCGGACATGCACTCGATGCCGGACCAGCCCTCCTCGACGGCCCGAGCCACCAGCGCGTCCCAGTCCTCGCCGGCCTCGACCGTGACCACCACCTGCTCGCCGTCACGCGCGACCGAGACACCCTCGGTGGCCACCTTGAAGACCTGCCCGTCGAACCCCTCGTCGGCCAGCACCAGGTTGCTGCCGCCGCCGAGCACCAGCGTGGGGGCGGCCTGCCGGTCGGCCTCGGCGACCAGGGAGACCAACTGCTCCGCGGTGGCTGCTTCGGCGAAGTCGCGGGCGGGGCCGCCCAGCCCCAACGTGGTGTACGGCGCGAGGATCTCCATGAGGCACAAGCTTATGAGCCGCCCACCGTACTCAGCGCGGCCGGTGCACCGGAACGCGTGCCCGACGTGCTCAGCGGGGGTCAGGCGAGCTGGACCACCGCACGGGCCTTCGACAGCACCCTGGCGTCGCCCGAGCGGGCCGTCAGCGCGACGACCACCCGCTTGTCCTCGAGCTTCTCCTCCACGACGCCGCTGACCGTGATCGTCGCGCCCTGGTCGTCGTCGGGGACCACCACCATCGAGGAGAACCGCACGCCGTAGTCGACGACCGCGGCCGGATCGCCCGCCCAGTCGGTGACGAACCGGCCGCCCTGCGCCATCGTGTACATGCCGTGCGCGATCACGTCCGGCAGGCCGACCATCTTGGCGAACCGCTCGTTCCAGTGGATCTGGTTGAAGTCTCCGGACGCGCCCGCGTACATCACCAGGTTGAGCCTGCGGACGCCGTACTCGGCCGTCGGGAGCTCCTGCCCCACCTTGACCTCGTCGTACCTGACCGTGGCAGTCATCTCAGCCCGCCCCTCCGCGCTCGACGATCGTGTTGTACGTCACGCAGACCGGCTCGCCGGCGACCGTGGAGATGTCGCTCCTGATCGTCAGCAGCTCGTTCCGCCCGGCGCTGCGGATGTCAGTGATGGTCGCGGTGGTGACCAGCTCGTCGCCCGCGTAGATCGGCCGGACGTACTCGAAGCGCTGCTCACCGTGGACGACCATGGCGAAGTTCAGCCCCAGTTCGGGATCCATCAGCGCCTCGCCGCCGCTCTGCAGGCTGAACACGATGGGGAAGGTCGGTGGGGCGACCACGTCGGGATGCCCGGCCGCCTGGGCGGCCTTCCTGTCGCGGAACACCGGGTTGTCGTCGCAGATCGCGGTCGCGAACTCCCTGATCTTCACCCGGCTGACCTCGTAGGGGGCGCTGGACGCGTAGCTGCGCCCGATGAAGTCGCGGTTCAAGGCCATTCAGTGCTCCCTCACATCGCCGATGAGGCAGACGCTAACAGAACAAGGTTCGGCTGTCGCTGCCATGACGACGACTTTGCAGAAGGACCACAGACGCGACAAACCGGCGCCCACAAGGGGACACCGGTTGTTGCGACAGGCGAAGGCAGGAGCGCTGCCCGGCGAGAACTAGCGGGTCTCGCGGTGCGCGCGGTGGCAGCGGCAGTTGGGGCAGTACTTCTTCAGCTCAAGCCGATCCGGGTCGTTGCGCCGGTTCTTCCGCGTGATGTAGTTGCGGTGCTTGCACTCCTGGCAGGCCAGCGTGATCTTCGGCCTAACGTCGGTGGCAGCCACTTGGGAGTGCCTTTCTACGTTCGGGACTGGGACATGCCCGTCCCAGGCCATGTGACCTGGGAGTGGGCAGTAGCGGAGGCCGGACTTGAACCGGCGACACAACGATTATGAGCCGTTTGCTCTGCCTGACTGAGCTACTCCGCCTGGGGCCGGATGAAAGAACCCGGCCTCGTAGAGGATACCCGACACCGGGAGCACATTCGTAACTCACCTGATCGGGCGACGAGCGTTCCCAGTATGCCTCAGGAACACCCAATCACTGAAATCAAAAACGAAAGCCCCACCGAAGACGTTCCGGTGAGGCTCGGACCTACTATGAGCCCCCAAACGGAATCGAACCGTTGACCTTCTCCTTACCATGGAGACGCTCTGCCGACTGAGCTATAGGGGCCTGCCCGCCCTCGCGGACAGGTGTAACCATACACGGCACTCAGCGATGATGCGAACTCCCGCGAGCCTCCACAGGATCGGCCCAGGTCCGCCTGACGGGCAGCTGGATCACCTCGCAGAGGTCGGCCAGGTCGAGGTGTCGGGCCACCTCCGCGACGGAGAAGCAGTCGGCCACCAGCCGCCCGTTCCTGCGCACCCGGAGCACCTGACGCCCGCCCCACACGGCGGGCACGACCTCGAAGCCGTCGACGCCGACCCATCGCCTGTCCATAGCGGCACAGAGTAGCCCTCGGGTCTCTCAATTTTCGCTGCGCCACAGGCGTTACAGGCCATACCAAGTCAGCACCAAGAAGGCCTCAAGCACGGCGCACACCCTGGTGACATCTCACGACAGGAGCGGCTGATCTTCGGGCACCTCTGAGGACGGGCGGCCCTGAAGGGCGGAGAGGCTCTGCACTCAGTACCGGTAGAAGCCCGCGAAGTCTTTCCGCCGGATATCGTCGACGCGCACCATGGCCCCGGTCTCGGGCGCGTTCATCATCTTCCCACCGCCCAGATAGATCCCCACATGGTGAGTGCTGACAGAGTTGTTCGTGATCTTTCCGAAGAAGACGAGATCGCCCGGCAGGGCGGAGGTGACCCGGCGCAGCCTGCGCAGGTGGTCGTCGGTGTTGCCGGGGCCGAGCACGTCCTCGCCGAGGGCCTGCGCGTACACCCACCTGGTGAAGCCCGAGCAGTCGAGGCCGCGGGTGCGCGCGGCCGGACAGGGCTGGATGCTGCCGTGATAGCCCAGGCAGGTGCCGGTCGAGGGGCCCGGGGTCTCGGCGTGGCCGCCGCCCCAGGAGTACACGACGCCGCGCCGCTCGATCTCGTAGGCGACCCGCACGATCTGCCCGTACGGATGGAGCAGCCCGGACGCGGTGACGACCAGCATGGTGACCAGCAGGGTGGCCAGCAGGGCGAGCGCGACCGCTCTCCAGCGTTTCCCCGGCATGTTGCTCCCCCGTTCGAGCAATATGACGGTATTTATCCTGCCCTATCGGCCCTTAAGAGTGAGTTTCACGGAACCGACCGTGAAGCGCATGCCCACCGTCCCCTTCGCCCTGGGGTTGGTGGTGAAGGTGAACGTGACCTTCTGACCGCGTCGCAGCTCGGCGACCTCGCAGCGCACCGCGGTCCCGCTGAAGTCGCAGCCGGGGGCCTTCACCACGCGCTGCCCGCCGTACGCGCGGCCCGACACCTTGATGCGGGTGAGCGGGTGGGGGCCGGTGTTGGCGATGGTGACCGTGTAGGTCTTGCTGTTCCTGGCCGCGCCGGAGATCGTCACCTCGGCCGGCGGGTTGGCCAGCTCAGCCAGCTCCGACTCGGTGCCGTTGAACGCGTTCTGGCCGCCGGCCAGCGTGCCCTTCTCGGCCGACTGCCAGAACGTGTACCGATCCCAGCCCTTGGGCAGCTCACCCGGATCGGTGCCCCAGTGCGCCAGCCACAGCGGGTTGACGCCGAACTTGGCGGAGTCGCCCGTGCAGGTCCGCCACCAGCTGGTGGTGGTGTAGATGATCGCCCGCCGCCCGGTGCGCTGCCAGTACTTCTTGGTGAAGTCGCCGACCCAGGTGACCATGTCGTCGGGTGACAGGCCGTAGCAGTTGTTCTTGCCGTTCCGGTCCTTGTAGGGATTGTCCTCAAGGTCGAGGACTCCCGGCAGGGTCTGCCCGTCGCCGGTCCAGTTTCCGCCGTTCTGGACGAAGTACTCGGCCTGGGTGCCGCCGTCCGTCTCGTGCGGTTGGGCGAAATGGTAGGCGCCGCGAGGAATTCCCGCCGCCGCGGCGCCGGAGAACTGCGCGGCGAAGCGCGGATTTTGGTAGGTGCTTCCCTCCGTGGCCTGCACGAAGGCGAATCTCCCTCCCCCGGACGCCACGCTCCCCCAGTCGACGTCGCCGGTCCAGTTGCTGACGTCCACCCCGGCGAGGCCGTCGGCCGCCTCCGCGGTTCCGGCCAGCCCGACGGCCGCGGCCACCGCGACAAGTAAAAGACTTTTCACGCGGGGATCATCGCGGAGCACCACACAAAGTAGCAAGTCCTGATAAATCCACGTTTCTCGAGGTGTCAATGCGATAAACAGCTCCCACCCCGAGCGGCTCCGCCCCCGCCACCCATTCCCGCCACACCGCGTCATCGACCGAGTCGTCGAAATGGATCCAATGCCGGCGCCGCCTCTCATAACGCCGCCTGGCAACGTCCGGCGACACGTCGCACCACACCTCGACGACGTCCTCGACACCGGCTCTGGCCAAGCCCGCGACGACCACCGGCCGCAGCCCTGCCGGCCACGGGCTCTCCAGCACCGCCCCCTGGGTGGCGTGGCCGAGCAGGGTCCACATGCTCTCGCCTGCCGCGGCCCCCAGCTTCCTGCTCCACTCCCTGCCGTCCACCCCCTCGGGCTGCTGAAGCATGTCGGCCAGGGTCTCCTTGATGGCGTCTTTGCTGAACAGCGGCAGCCCCAGCTGCCGGGCCAGCCCCTGGGCCAGCGTGGTCTTGCCGGACCCCGGCAGACCGTTGACGAGAACGACCAGCATGCGGATCAGTCTGCACGTGCGCCGCGTCGTCCGGAGCGGGGGCGGAAATAGTCGCGAGAACCTTGGAAACCCGCATCTCAGGGCCCGGAAACCGGCCTGCGCAAGGGGGCGCGGCTGACGGCGTTTTCGCAGGTCAGAGCCGTTTGTGAATGTAACGTTCGCGTTTGCCAAACCGGCACTCGGCTACCCAAGATGATTCGGATCCTCGACCGAGCCCCCGACCTGGGGTTTCTTCGTCATGCCCGGAGGAGACCAAGCATGATCCACACCCGGGGACTCACCCGAGTCTTCAAGGCCAAGAAAGTCACCGTCGAAGCCGTCCGCGGCATCGACCTGGACGTGGAGCGCGGCCAGCTCGTCGCGTTCCTCGGCCCGAACGGCGCGGGAAAGTCCACCACGCTGCGCATGCTCACCACCCTGCTGCCCGCGACGTCCGGCACCGCCATGGTCGCCGGGCGGGACGTCCGCCGCGACCCCGGCGGCGTGCGCGGCCGCATCGGCTACGTCGGCCAGAAGAACAGTGCGGGCGAGAACTTCCGCGTCCGCGACGAGCTCGTCACCCAGGGCCGCTGCTACGGGCTGACCGCCCGGCAGGCGGCCGGACGCGCCGACGAGCTGCTCGACCTGCTCGACCTCACCCCCTTGGCCGCCCGCAAGCCGGGCACGCTGTCAGGTGGCCAGCGCCGCCGCCTCGACATCGCGCTCGGCCTCATCCACCGCCCCGACCTGCTCTTCCTGGACGAGCCCTCCACCGGCCTCGACCCCAAGAGCCGCGCCGACATCTGGTCGCACATCCTGCGGCTGCGCGAGACGTACGGCACCACGCTCTTCCTGACCACCCACTACCTGGAAGAAGCCGACAGCATGGCCGAACGGGTGGTGATCATCGACAACGGCCGGATCATCGCCGACGGCACCGCCGAGCAGCTCAAGAACGACCTGGCGGGCGACCACATCACGGTCACCACCACGACCGCGCAGGAGGCCGCCACCGCCGCCCGGCTGGCCGAGGCCGAACCGGACGGCACGACCGTCCGGTTCCGGGTGCCCAACGCCGCCGCGGCCCTCCCCGAGTACCTGCGTGCGCTGGAGCAGGCGGGCGTCAAGGCCGCCACTGCCGAGACCACCCGTCCCACCCTCGACGACGTCTTCCTCACACTGACCGGGAGAAGCCTCACCGATGACGACATTCCTGCGTGACACCGCCACCGTTCTCACCCGCGAGCTCACCCCGTCCCTCCGCGAACCCCTGGGCCTGCTCTTCCAGATGGGCCAGCCGCTGCTGTTCCTGTTCCTGTTCGGGTCACTGCTCGACGGGGCGGTGGGCTCGTCGTGGCAGTGGTTCGTGCCGGGCATCCTGGTCATGATGTGCCTGTCGGGGCCGATGGCGGCGGGTTACTCGCTGCTGATCGAGCTGATCGGCGGCTCGATGGAGCGCATGCTGGTCACCCCGCTGAACCGCACCGCCATGCTGGTGGGCAGGACGCTGAAGGAGATGGCGGTCCTCCTCTGCCAGGCGGTGCTGATCGTCCTGCTGGCGCTGCCGCTCGGCTTCCGCCTCTATCCGGCGGGCGTCCTGGCGGGGCTGGCCCTGCTGATCGTCTTCGGGGTGGGGCTGGGCGCGTTCTCCTTCGTCCTGGCGATCAGGTCGGCGCCCGACGGCACGCTGTTCTACCTCGTCACCCAGGCCCTGCTCTTCCCGTTGCTGCTGCTCTCCGGCGTCCTGCTCCCGATGGACTCGGGCCCCGCCTGGCTGCGGGTGGTCGGCTACCTGAACCCGATCTCCTACATCGTCGACGCGCAGCGCTCCCTGTTCGCGGGCGACCTCACCGACCTGTCGGTCCTGTACGGGACGGTCGCCACGGCCGTGATCGCCGGCCTGGGCCTGTTCTTCGGCAACCGGGCGATGAAGCAGGGCGTCATCCGCTGACCGCTGCCCGAGATGTCCGAACAGGAGGCCGCCGGGCGTCAGTTCGTGATCGCCGTCGGCGGCCTCCGGGCGGGTAAGGACGTCACGGGCTGATCGCGAGGAACAGGAACGCGGCGAAAAGCACCAGATGGACTCCGCTCTGCAGGAGCGTCGCCCGTCCGGGCACGACGGTGAGAGTGGTGACCACGAAGGTCAGCCCCAGCAGCACGAGGTGGGTGGCGCCGAGCCCGAGCAGCAGCGGGCCTTCCAGCCAGATCGACGCCACCGAGATGGCCGGGATGGTCAGCCCGATGCTGGCCATCGCCGAGCCGAGCGCCAGGTTGAGGCTGATCTGGACCTGGTCGCGTCTGGCGGCCCTGACGGCGGCGATGGTCTCGGGCAGCAGCACCAGCAGCGCGATCACCACGCCGACCACGGCCTGCGGCAGCCCGGCGGTCGACACCGCGGCCTCGATCACCGGCGACTCGACCTTGGCCAGCCCCACGACCGCGACGAGCGCCGTCAGCAGCAGTCCGAGGCTGGCCATCGCGGTGCTCGTCTCGGGCTTGGGGGCGTGCTCAGCGGGGGCCTGCTCGGCGCCCTCGGGGGTGACGGGCAGGAAGTAGTCGCGGTGCCGCACGGTCTGGGTGAGCACGAACAGGCCGTAGAGCGCGAGCGACACGACCGCGGCGAAGCCGAGCTGGGCGGGCGAGAAGGCCGGACCCCGCGCGCTCGTCGTGAACGTGGGCAGCACGAGGCTGAGCGTGCTCAGCGTCGCCACGGTGGCCAGCGCGCCGCCGCTGCCCTCGGCGTTGAACACCGCGACGCGCCGTCGCAGAGTCCCGGTGAGCAGTGACAGCCCGACGATGCCGTTACAGGTGATCATCACGGCGGCGAACACCGTGTCGCGGGCCAGCGAGGCGGTCTGATCGCCGCCGGAGACCATCAGGCTGACGATCAGCGCCACCTCGATCACGGTGACGGCGACGGCCAGCACGAGCGACCCGAACGGCTCGCCCACCCGGTGGGCGATGACCTCGGCGTGGTGCACGGCGGCCAGCACCGCCCCGGCCAGCAGCAGCGCCACCACGACGACCACCGCGACGGGCAGCTGACGGCCCCACGCCAGCCCCAGGGTGGCCAGCGCGAGCAGGGGAATGACGAAAGTCCAACGCTTCAGTACGTTACGAATTATGTACAGTGTGTTACCCAATCTCTCGTGCCAGCGGCGACGGACACCTCCGATCATGCCCAATGTAACGATTGATCACGAAATATCCTGTTCTTGTGACCCGTATCATCGCCACCAGCACGGTGCCGTGGATCCCTGTCCCCCACCGTCTGGACGTCATCCGCGCCGACACCCTTCCGCCGCTCGAACAGACGACCTCGGCCTTCGTCTTCGTCCAGGACAGCATGGGCCGGACGTTGCTGACGCGCATGGATCACAGTGGGCGTGACTGGGATCTTCCGGGCGGCCACCTCGAACCTGGTGAAACCCCCGTCGCAGCCGCCGCGCGCGAACTGGCGGAGGAGACCGGGCTGCGGCTCGCGCCGTCCGACCTGGACGTCTTCGCGTGGCAGCGGATCGAACTGGCCGGCCCGGCTCCGTCCGATTACAGGTACGGCGCGCTCACGTACATGGTGATGTTCCAGGCGCGGCTGGCGGGGCCCGGCGCCCCCACCGCGCCGCCGCCCGAGTCGGAGACCGCCCACGCCGATTGGCTGACCCGCGAGGAGATCGAGCGGCGCTGCGCCCGGCACATCTGGCTGGTCGCCTACCGCGACCTCTCGATGTCCGGCCCCCGGTAGAACCGTTCGGGGATCTGGGCGAGGGTCGACGGGTGCACCTGCTGCGGCCTGAGCCCGTACAGCTTCTGGAAGCTCATGATGAGCGGCCGCCACGCGTCCGGATCGATCCGGTCGGACGTGCCCGTCATCCGGATCTCCTCGTGCACGAACACCCGCTGCACCCGCACCTCGAAGACGACGACCCCGCCGCGCTGCGCCTCGTCGTCCTCCGCCAACCCGTGCACGGCCTCGACGACCGCCTCCATGCTCACCGGGCACTCGGCCACCCTCGGCGCCGCCACCGTCTCGGACGGCACCGGGGTCAGCCCGGCCCGCCCGAACTTGTCCGCCACGAACCGGTACCCACGCTCCTCCTTGCGGGGACGTCGCCGCGCTGGCGGCATTCGGACGTCTTGCTTCCCACCTGCCTCACGCCATCACGCACCGCGCGCCTCGGTCGTCATCGAACGAGGAGTTCGGCGAGTTCCGTGAGCGCGCGCTTCCACGGGAAGGCGTCGGCGGGGGCGTCCTCGGCGAGCGGCCCCAGGTCCGCCGGCACGCGGACACCGTCGGCGCGCAGTTCCTCCACACTCCGCCGGTAGGCCCCGCGTGCCGCGAGCGCGCTGTTCACGCACGGCAGCACCACGACCGGGATGCCCAGCCCCGGCGCTTCGGCCAGCACCCCGAGCGCGTAGGTGTCGGCGATTCCCTGGGCGAACTTGTTGACCGTGTTGAACGTGGCCGGAGCCACGACGATCGCGTCGGCTCGCGGCGGTTTCGGCTCGTCCGGCTTGCGATACCGGCTGCGGACGGGACGCCCGCTCTGCCTCTCCAGCTCCGCGACGTCGACGAAGTCCAGCGCGGCAGGCGTGGCGACGACCTGCACGCCCCAGCCCTCGTCCTGCGCCATGCCGACGAGCCGCCCGACGTCGGCGGCCGGCCAGGCCGCGCACACGACGACGTAGAGGGTCTCGCCGGTCACTGCCCCTCCATCGCATCTCCGAAAACACTGGCCCTGCCAGGCAACGTACCGGAGCCGGGCCTCACGTCCTAGCGGCCAGCAGGGCGAAGCGGTGGTAGGTCACCTCCAGCGGGTGCCCCCGCTCCATCTCCTCGTGCAGGGCGCGCAGGCGGTGGGCGTACCGGTCGGGCTCGAAGTCCGGCACCTGCCAGGAAGTGATCCGCAGGAACAGCACGAGCGCCCCGATGTCGTGGAACGCGGCCGGCACCCGGGCTTCGTCCTGCCAGGTGATCTCGAACCCGGCGTCGGTGAGCTCGGCCGCGGCCGCCGAAAGGTCCCAGTCGCGGTAGGTGTGCGGGGGCGCGCCCAGGGCCTGGTTGACCTCTTCGAGGTCGCGTCCGCCGACCTGCTGGGTGACGAAGACGCCGTCGCGGGTCAGGACCCGCCGAACCTCCTGCGGATCGTAGGACTCGTGCCGGTCGACGACCAGCTCGAACGAGCCGTCGGCGAACGGGAGCGCGTCGTCGTCGCCGACCTCGGCCACCTCGACGCCCATCGGCTCCAGGCGTCGCCGCGCGATCGGCAGGTTCGGCTCGTACCCCTCCGTCGCCGCCGTACGGGGCGGCAACGGCGCCAGCGACGCCAGCAGCTCGCCGCCTCCAGTGCCGAGGTCGAGCAGCGAGCCCACCTGGGGCAGCCGCTGCCGCACCAGCCGCTCGTAACTCCACGGCAGGGCGTCGGCCTTCTCGGTGAGCCGCCCCCGGAACACCCCGAAGTCCCACCCCTCGAACGGCGTCGTCAGCCCTTCAGCGATCAGCTCGTCGTATCCCATGACCAAGATCCTCCCAAAACGTGAAAACCGGCCGCTATCAGGGGTGATCGCCCGGGGGGACGGCCGCCGACGACCCGACGACGATCACCCGTACCGACGGCAAGTCCAGCCTGGGCGTGTCGATCACGATGACGCCCGACGGCAACGCGGTGACGATCTCCC
>NZ_JBEXUP010000132.1:0-23540 GCF_040614375.1 Nonomuraea sp. NPDC005983 | reverse complement strand
CGAACACCGGCCGCCGCGACCCGGCGAGCAGACGCGCCAGTTCGGCCACCTGCTCGGGCGCGGGCGGCCTCGACGACGGCAGCGCCGTGGAGGCGGCGGCCCGCGCGGCGGAGGTGATCTGGTCGAGGAACTCCCCCACCAGGCCGCGCCAGGGCACGATGCCGACCTGCACGTCGAGCGGCAGGTTCAGCAGCACGGTCCGCCGGTCGTGCCAGGCGGCGCGGAAGGCGGCCACAGCGGTCTCGACCGCCGTGTGGGCGGAGGCGGCCCGCATCGGCACGGCTCCCACCGCCCGCGCCATCGCGTCCTGGTCGATGTGGAAGTTGGAGCGGACGTCCGTCGCCTCGCCGGCGAGCACGATCAGCGGGGTGCGGCTCTTGGCGGCCTCGGCGATGCCCGTCATCGCGTTGGTGAGGCCGGGCCCCTGGTGAACGGAGAGCACGCCCACCTTGCCGCTCATCCTGGCGTACGCGTCGGCCATGGTGGCGGCGCCGCCCTCGTGCCGCGCGGCGACGAACCGGGCGCCGTGCGCCACCAGCGCGTTGGTGAGGTGGAAGTTGCCGCTCCCCACCACGCCGAAGGCGACCTCCACGCCGAGCGAGGCGAGGACGCGTCCGACGGCCTCCGCGACGATCACCGTTCGACCAGCGCCAGCACGCGCAGCCGGCCTGTCACCGGTGGAGGTAGTCGACCAGCGACGCCTTCTCGGTCTCCAGCTCCTCGATGGCGCTCTTGACGACGTCGCCGATGCTGACGATGCCGACCAGCCTGCCGTCCTGGACCACCGGCATGTGCCGGAACCGCTGCGTGGTCATGGTCTTGCGCAGCTCTTCCACGTTGTCGCCCGGGCCCACGGTGCGCACGTCGGAGGTCATGATCTCGGACACCGGCCGGTCGAGGATGGCCGCGCCGCGGTCGTGGAGGCGGCGGACGACGTCACGCTCCGACACGATGCCGGTGATGGTGGCCCCGTCGGTGGAGACGACGACGGCGCCGATGTTGTCCTCCGCGAGCTTGGCGAGCAGTTCACGCACGGACGCCTCTGGGGGCACGGTCGTCACGTTGCTGCCTTTGTTGCGCAGGATTGTCCCGATGAGCATCTGCACCACCTCAGCCTTCGGTTTTAGCTTGGGTCATTCCCCCGAAGGCGGTCGGGTTAAGCCCCTCCCCTCCTCTGGTTTCGGGCAAGCAACGGCGTGGTCAGCTGGCTAGTCGTCACATAAGCTGCATTCCATACCATGTGAAATATCATCTTGAGGACG
Source organism: Nonomuraea sp. NPDC005983 (assembly GCF_040614375.1). NCBI lineage: Bacteria > Bacillati > Actinomycetota > Actinomycetes > Streptosporangiales > Streptosporangiaceae > Nonomuraea > Nonomuraea sp. NPDC005983. The sequence continues at coordinate 22,278 of NZ_JBEXUP010000132.1, read as the reverse complement.
CCCATGAGCGAACAGCTGAACACCGGAAGCCACGACCTGCCCATCACCGGGCAGCTGGCCGACTTCATGCGGACGGGCTGGGCCGACACCCGGCGCACCGACGTGGCGGCGCTGCCGATCGCGCCGTGGGCGGCCAAGCGCCGTGCCGCGCTGGCGGCCCGGTTCCCCGGCGAGCGGCTCGTCGTGCCGTCCGGCACGCTCAAGGTCCGCAGCAACGACTCCGACTACCGGTTCAGGCCGCACAGCGCCTACTCCTACCTCACCGGCGCGGCCGAGCCCGGCGACGTGCTGGTCATCGAGCCGTCAGGCGAGGCCACCCTGTACGTCAGGCCGCGCTCGCCGCGCTCGGAGGGCCAGGAGTTCTACCGTGACAGGCGCTACGGCGAGTTCTGGGTGGGCCGCAGGCCGGACCTGGCCGAGGCGGCCGAGCTGTACCAGGTGGAGTGCGCCCACATCGACCGGTTCGACCTGACGGGGCCCGCCAGGGTGCTGCGCGGCGCGGACCCCTCGGTCGACGCGATGCTGCCGCCGAGCGTCGGTGACGTCGAGTTCGAGGGCTTCCTGTCGGAGATGCGGCTGCTCAAGGACGAGTGGGAGGTCGGCCAGCTGCAGTCGGCCGTGGACGCGACCGCCCGCGGCTTCGAGGACGTGGTGCGCGCGCTGCCGCAGGCGCTCGGCCACCCGCGCGGCGAGCGCTACCTGGAGGGCGTGTTCGGGCTGCGTTCCAGGCTGGAGGGCAACGCGGTCGGCTACGACAGCATCGTCGCCTCGGGCGCGCACGCGTGCGTCCTGCACTGGATCCGCAACGACGGCGCGCTGCGCCCCGACGACATGCTGCTGCTCGACGCGGGCGTCGAGACGGACACCCTCTACACCGCCGACGTCACCCGCACGCTCCCGCTGTCGGGCCGCTTCTCCCCGGTGCAGCGGCAGGTGTACGAGCTGGTGTACGAGGCGCAGACGGCCGCGATCGCCACGCTCAGGCCCGGTGCCCGCTTCCGCGACTTCCACCTTGCGGCGATGCGGGTGATCTGCGAGGGCCTGAACGCGTGGGGCCTGCTGAAGGACTCCCCCGACGCGCTGCTGGAGTCGGGCCTGTACCGCCGCTACACGCTCTGCAGCAGCGGCCACATGCTCGGCCTGGACGTGCACGACTGCGCCAGGTCCCGGGCCGAGGTCTACCTCGACGGCGTGCTGGAGGAGGGCATGGTACTGACCGTCGAGCCCGGCCTGTACCTGCAGCCCGACGACCTCACGCTGCCGGAGGAGTTCCGCGGCCTGGGCGTCCGCATCGAGGACGACCTGGAGATCACGGCCGACGGCGCCCGCCTGATGTCCGGCGCTCTCCCCCGCCACCCGGACGAGGTCGAGAGCTGGATGGCCGCCCTCTAGTGTCACAGCGCTGTCACGTTTCGTAGTTGCCTGACAACATGTGACCTGGGTCTCATACCTTTTCCTCAAATTCCTCGGGAAGCGTCGACTTACTGGACAACCCGTCAGTAAGGTGACTGGTCCGTAGTCGGCCGGCAACGCGAGGTGGTCATGACGGCAGCACTCACGCGGGCGGAATGCTGATGGCCCTGTCCGGATTCGTCGGCCGCAAGGCCGGGTCCGTACTGGGCCAGGTGGGTGACCTGTTCGTCATCGTCCTGGAGGGTCTGCGCCGCAGCTGGGACATCCGGCACTGGTGGTGGGAGTTCGTCGAACAGTGCTGGTTCCTCGCGCGGGTCACCAGCGTTCCCGTGCTGCTGGTGTCGCTGCCGCTGGGCGCGACCGTCGCGCTGCAGGTGGGCGAGCTGGCCTGGCAGCTCGGCGCGGCGTCCGCCACCGGCAGCGCGGTGTTCGTCGGGCTGATCCGCGAGGTGGCGCCGCTGGCCAGCGCGCTGCTGATCGCCGGGGCCGGGGGCAGCGCGATGACGTCCGACATCGGCGCCCGGCACATCCGCGACGAGCTGAGCGCGATGGAGGTGATGTCGATCAACCCCATCCACCGCCTGGTCACGCCGCGCATGTGGGCCGCCAGCACGGTCGCGGTCTGCCTGTGCCCGCTGGTCATCCTGGCCGGGGCCGGCGGCGGCTACTTCTTCAACGTGGTCGTGCAGGACGTGACCCCGGGGGCGTACTTCGACGGGGCGCTCTCGCTGGTCGTCGGCTCCGACCTGTACGTCACCCTGTTCAAGGCGTGGATCTTCGGGTTCATCGCCGCCGCCGTCGCCTGCTACAAGGGCATGACCTGCGCCACCAGCCCGGTCGGCGTCGGACGCGCGGTCAACCAGGCCACCGTCGTCACGTTCATGCTGGTCTTCGCGTTCAACTACGTGATCTCCGCGGTGTACTTCCTCGCCTACCCGCCGAGGGCGCTGTGATGGTGGCGCGCACGGCCGGGCTCAGGCTCGCCAGCGGCGGCCGCGAGTGGGCCGAGCGGTTCGCCCGGCTCGCCGACTGGCCGCTGTTCGTGTGGAAGGTGGTCTTCTACTCCGTCCGCGACGTCATCCTCCGGCTGAAGTACGTCAAGGTCGTCGTCCGCCAGGTCAGCGACGTCGTGGTGGGCGTCGGCGCGACCGTCATCGGCGGCGGCATGGTCTTCGTGGTCTTCACCATGGCGTTCGTCGTGGGCGCGACCGTGGGGCTGCAGGGCTACCAGGGGTTGCAGGCGATCGGCGCCGAGTCGTTCATGGGCCTGGTGGGCAGCTTCGCGAACGTCCGGGAGATCACTCCGATCATCGCGGCGACCGCACTGGCGGCGCAGGTCGGCTCGTCGTTCACGGCGGAGCTCGGCGCGATGCGGATCTCGGAGGAGATCGACGCGCTGGAGGTGATGGGCATCAACGCCTTCACCTACCTGATCTGCACCCGCGTGGTGGCCGCGCTGCTGGCGCTGATGCCGATCTACCTGATCGCGCTGTTCGCCAGCTTCTTCGCCACCCGGCTGATGAGCACGGTGCTGTTCGGCCTGGCGCCGGGCGTCTACGACTACTACTTCTACCTGTACCTGCCGGTCAGCGACATCGTCTACAGCGTCGCCAAGGTGGGCGTCTTCGCCTTCACCGTCATCGTGATCCACTGCTACCACGGCTTCTACGCCACCGGCGGGCCGGTGGGCGTCGGGGTGGCCGCGGGCCGCGCGATCCGCCAGTCGATCGTCACGATCGTCCTGCTCAACCTGCTGCTGTCGTACCTGTTCTGGGGTGGCGGCGGCAGCGTGAAGCTGACGGGGTAGGTGAGCGATGGGACGCACAGAGCTCTCGCTGCCGGTCCGGCTGGGCATCGCGCTCGCCGTGATCGTGGTGCTCGTCGCGGCGACGTTCTTCGTGGTGCGCTCGGCCACCGAGATCAGCGGGACGCGGATCGACGCCGTCTTCGGCCACGCCGGGCAGGGGCTGGACACCAACTCGCCCGTCAAGATCCGCGGCATCACGGTGGGCGACGTGACCGGCGTGTCGCTCGACGGCAAGGGCCACGCCGTGGTGACCATGCACCTGCAGCCCGGCGTCAAGGTGCCGCAGAGCACGGTGGCGGCGGTCGAGCCCGCGTCGGTGTTCGGCCCCAAGTACATCAACCTCAAGCTCGGCTCGGGCGAGAGCGCCGGCCCCTACCTGACCGCCGGCGCCGTCATCACCGACACGCAGGACCCGCTCGACCTGTCCGACACGCTCGGCGCCGCCTACCGGGGCCTGGACGCGGTCGACCCGCAGGAAGTCTCCACCATCGTGCACACCCTGGCCAGGGGGCTCGACGGCGAGGGGCCCGCGTTACGCGAGCTCATCGACGACTCCGGCACCGTGATCGGGGTCGCCCACAGGCAGCGGGAGCGCGCCAGGCAGTTCCTCCGCGACGGCGCCGCGCTGTCCACCGCGCTGTCCGACAAGGGCGACGAGCTGGTGTCGATCGCCTCGGACGTCAACGTCATCACCCCCGACCTGCTCAAGCGGGCCGACAAGGTCAGGGCGCTGCTCCAGGAGGTCACCTCCATCGCCGCCCTGGGCGCGCACGGCCTGCGCAAGCACCGGCAGGACCTGCGAGCGGGCGTCCACTCGGGCGAGCGGGTGGCGGCGCTCATCTACGCGCAGCTCGGCCTGGCCGGCGACGGCGTGCGCGGGCTGAACAAGCTGGTGGACCTGCTCAACCAGCTGATCGAGGCGCCGGGCCCCGGCGGCACCAGGCAGCTGCAGGTGGAGGCGTTCGTCGCGACCGACGTCTGCGAGCTGGTCGTCGGAGCCTGCGGCCCCACGGACGGGAGGCGCTGACGTGGCCATCTCCAGGCAGCGCGCCGCCCGCCGCTGGACACTCCTGCGTTTCGTCCTGTTCGTCGGGGCGACGGTGACGCTCATCGTGGTCATCACGATCCAGATCGCCAGGGTCAGCACGGGTGGCGGCTACCTGCTCACGGCCACCTTCGACGACGTGTCCGGCCTCAACGAGGGCGACCAGGTCAAGATCGCCGGCGCGCCGGTGGGCCAGGTCGACTCCATCAAGGTGGTGAACGGCAGGGCCGAGGTGACGATGCAGGTGCAGGACGCGGTCAGGGTCCCCGAGGACACCGAGGCGGCCGTCCGCTGGCGCAACGCCGTCGGCCAGCGGGTGGTCTACCTGACCCCCGGCACCGCGTCCGGCAGGCTGGCTCCTGGCGCCCGCATCGCCCGCACCTCCTCGGTGGTGGACATCGGCGAACTGGTGAGCGACATCGGCCCGCTGACCCGCAGCCTCGACCCCGACCAGATCAACCAGCTGCTCACCGCCGCGGCCAAGGCGCTCAAGGGCAACGACAAGAACATCCCCAGGTTGCTCGACAACGTCAACGACATCACCGGCACGCTCAACGAGCGCAAGCAGACGATCCAGCAACTGCTGAAGGACTACGCCACGGTCACCGGGGTGGTGGCCCAGCGCGACAAGCAGATCGAGCAGCTGGTCGACAACCTGGTCGTGCTCTCCGAGGCGTTCGCCGACAACCGCAAGCTCGTCGACGACGCGCTCGTCGAGCTGACGACCACCGTGCACACGTCCAACGAGGTCATCGGGAAGAACGCCGACGAGCTGGGCACGCTGGTGGACCACCTGTCGAGCCTGACGGGCGGCATCAGGCGGCACGTCGGCGAGATCGACAGAACGTTCGGCACCTTCCAGCCGCTGTTCGCCCGCGCCTACTCCGGCGTCGACCGCGGCCACTACTTCGTCACCGCGGTGCCGTGCGTCGCGCTGAGCGCCGCGCCGTGCCCGTACCCGATGAAGACGCCGCCGCCGCTGCGCGGCAGCACGCGGATCCAGAGCTCGAAGGACCTGCGCAAGCTCATGGTGGGTGAGTGATGGCGGCGAAGTCCTTCCGCGACCGCAACAAGATCGCCGTCGGCCTGGTGTCGCTGGCCGTGCTGGCGACCGTCCTGGTGGCGACGTTCCTGGTCGGCAATCTGGGGCTGCTGGAGGGCGGCTACTACATGTCCGGCACGTTCGTCGACTCGGGCGGGCTGCGGACGGGCAACGACGTGCGCGTCGCCGGGGTGCGGGTCGGCAAGGTGACCGAGGTGCGGGCCGACTACGGCCGGGGCGAGGTGGTGGTGACCTGGAAGGTCGACAGCGACGTCCGGCTCGGCCGCTCCACCAGGGCCGACATCACGCTGTCGAACCTGCTCGGCGGGCGGTACGTCAAGCTGACCGGGCCCGTCTCGGCCCCGTACGTGGACCAGCTGCCCGAGAGCCAGCGGCGCATCCCGGTCGAGCGGACCGGCGTGCCCACGCTGATCAACGACGCGCTCAAGGACGCCACCAAGCTCGTCCAGCGGCTGGACACCAAGCAGGCGGACAACCTGCTGAACGAGCTGAGCAAGATCGACACCACCAAGCGGGGACGCATCACCAGGCTGCTGAAGAACATCGGCGACCTGTCCGACACCATCAGCAAGAGCGAGCCCGACCTGCAGAGACTCCTCGACAACGGCTCCCGGATCATGAAGGTGCTGGAGCGGAAGGACAAGCAGCTCGGCAGGCTCATCGACGCCATCGAGGTCATGCTGAACGAGCTGCGCGGCCGCCGCAACGAGCTGCGCACCCTGCTGGGCGACGGCAGCGACCTGGTGCAGAGCACCACTCGGCTGATCAACGAGCACGAGAAGTCGCTGGTGCGGGTGCTCGACGACAACAGCGCGATCACCACCAGGCTCAGCGACGGCAACAAGCAGCTCAACTCGCTGCTGGCCTGGGCGGGCCCGACGTTCTCCGGGATGTCCACGATGGGCGGCCAGGGCCCGTGGCTGGAGGCCATCGCCACGGGTCTCGGGCCGATCGACCCAGAAGTGCTGGCCGCCCTTTCCAGGGACACCGCGAAGGACAGGAAGAAGGACCGATGAGACGACTGCTCGCGGTCCTCCTGGCCGGAACGCTGCTGGTGGCGAGCGGCGGGTGCACGCTGCTCGGCGCCGAGCCGTACCGGCTCACCGCGATCTTCAGCAAGGCGCCCTCGCTGTACGAGCAGGCGCGGGTGAAGGTGATGGGGCTGGACGCCGGCTACGTCGAGCGGATCCGGATCGAGGGCGACCGGGTACGGGTCGAGCTGTCGGTCGACCGCGAGGTGCCGCTGCCCGCCGGCGTCAAGGCCGTCGTCGCCCCGCAGAACACACTCGGCGAGCGGAACGTGGTGCTCTACCCACCGTGGAAGCCCGGCGACCAGCGGATCGCGCCGGGCGCGACGATCCCGCTCGAGCGGACCGACCTGCCGGTCGAGATCGACGACGCCCTCGACGCGTTCACCAAGCTGACCGAGGCGCTCGACGACAAGAAGCTGGGCAAGGTGGCGGGCAACCTGGCCGACAGTGTCAGAGGACGCGGCAGGACCATCAACAACGCGCTGGCCGACACGGCCAGGCTCACCGACACGCTGACCAAGCAGGACCAGCAGCTCATCGACCTGGCCAAGGGCCTGAACAAGCTGGCCACCAGCCTGAACAGGCGGGAGGGCCAGGTGACGGGCGCCATCGACGCCTTCGCCGAGGCCAGCGCCATCCTGGCCGAGGAGCGCAGGCGGTTGCGCGGGTTCGTCTCGGGCATGGCGGACTTCGTCCGGCGCGGTGACGTGATCATCGAGGCGTACTCGGAACGGCTGCCCCAGGCGACCAGCACGCTGGCCGAGCTGGTGCTCACGGTCAGGGCCAACAGCGCGTCGATGGCGCAGGCGGTCAAGGGCGCGGCCGACTTCGCCGACGTCCTGATCGACTCCTGGGACAGGGAGCAGCACGTGCTGAAGATCCGCGTGGTGCTCAACGCGACGACCAGGGCCTGGCTGACGCCGCTGTTCGACTCGCTGAACCTGGGCTCGGTGCCGTGCCTGCCCGCCGGGCTCAGCAACTGCCCCTTCCAGCGGAAGAAGACGCGATGAGGGCGCGCGTCCTGTCAGGGCTGCTGGCGCTGGGCATCACGGCGTCCTGCTCGCTCCAGACGCTCGGCTCCACCACCGGCGACCTGACTCTCAACGCCACCTTCGACGACGTGCAGAGCCTGGTCGCCGGGCACAGCGTGCAGATCGCCGACGTGCGCGTCGGCACGGTCACCGACATCCGGCTGCAGGGCTACCAGGCCAGGGTCACCATGTCGATCGAGGACGGCCACCCGGTGCCCGTGGGCAGCACGGCCACCGTGGCCAAGACGTCGGTGCTCGGCGAGAACTACGTCGAGCTGACCCCGCCGCCCGGCAAGGACCTGTCGACGGGCCCGTACCTGAAGAGCGGCGCCACGATCACGGAGACGTCCGTGGAACCGGACATCGAGCAGGTCACCGCGAAGGCGGGCCCGCTGATCGAGGCGCTCGGCGCGCAGGACGTCAACTCCCTCCTCGACGCGGCCTCCACCGCGGTCGCGGGCAAGGGCGACGACCTCAACAGGCTGATCAGGCAGACCGCCGAGGTCACCGACGCCTACGCGGCGGCCCGCCAGGACATGGCGACCAGCATCGACGCCCTGGCCAAACTGGGCGACCAGCTCGCCAAGGGCAGCGACCAGCTCGACAGGCTGCCCGGCACCCTGGAGGCGGCGACCGCGCGGCTCGCGCACGGCCGCGGGCACGTCAAGAAGGCCATCGTCGCGCTGACGAACCTGGCCAAGGAGGCCAACCTCACGGTCTACCCGCGTCACGCCGCCCGGCTGCGCACCCTGCTGCGCGAGCTGGACGCGATCAGCACGTCGATGGTGCGCGGCAAGGAGGACCTCAAGGCGCTGGTCGCCAAGATCCAGGCGTTCATCGACGCGCCGCCGATCACGGTCAACGGCCAGGTGCTGATCTACCTGTGGCTGAAGGGCCTGCTGCTGCCCAAGAAGAGCAAGGGGATCCTCCCGGACGATCTCAAGGTCGGCCCGCTGCCCAACCGCCTGGAGGACTTCCGCCTGCTCTGGGAGCCGCCGCGATGAGGAACCGCCGCATCTACCTGAACCTCGGCTTCTTCGTGGCGCTGGGCGTCGTGATGACGGTCTGGGCGTTCAGCACGATCATCAAGCTGGACGCGATCACCAAGCCCTACCGGGTCTCGGCCGAGTTCGTCTCCTCCCCCGGCCTGATCCGCGGCTTCGACGTCGCCTACCTGGGTGTCCGCGTCGGCAAGATCGGGGACGTGCGGCTGGCGACCGGCAAGATCGTGGTCGGCCTGGACATCGACAAGGAGATCAGGCTGCCCGGCGGCGTCACCGCGGAGGTGCGCCGCAAGTCCGCGATCGGCGAGCCGTACGTGGAGCTGTCGCCGCCCGCGACCGGCGTGAACGGCCCGTCGCTCGCGCCCGGCCAGGTGATCCCGCTGTCCAGGACCAGTGTCCCGCTGGACTACAAGAAGCTGTTCGAGGGGGTCGGCAAGCTGCTCAACGCGGTGCCGCCCAAGGACGCCAAGACGATCACGCACGAGCTGGCGGTGGCACTGGAGGGCCGGGCGTCGTCCATCAGGGGCATCATCGACGACGCCCACGACCTGACCGGCACACTGGCCGACAACGCGCAACTGCTGGACGACCTGTCGGTGCAGCTCACCCGGCTCACCCACACGCTGGCGGGCAGGAAGGACAAACTGGCCTCCGGCATCACCGACCTCAGCACGGTGACCGGCACGCTCCGGGAGTCGCGCGCCGACCTGAACGCCCTCCTCGACCAGGGGCCGGGCGTGTTCGCACAGCTCGACCAGGCCATCAAGCGGTCCAGGCCGGGCTTCTCCTGCCTGCTGACCGCCGCCGGGCTTCCGCACAAACCGGTCTTCTCACCGGAGACCGAGCGGAACGTGCACCACCTGCTGAGCATCGTCCCGACCGCGCTGAGCCTGGCGGACGACATCAGCGACAGGCGGGGCGACACGGTGTACGGCAAGGCGGCGTTCATCTTCAGCGTCCCGGGCGGGCCGAAACCGGCCGAGGAGTACGCGGGACCGGTCGGGCCGCCCACGGTGCCGTGCCTGCGCGCCTGCCCCAAGCACGCCCCCGCCGCCACCGACGACCCGTCCGACGCCCCGGACGACACCCCGCACGACACGGGCGTCCCCGATCGGGGCCGCGCGGACGCCGCGGGCAGGCCGACCTCCACCCCCGTGAGGTCCGCGTCGAAGCCCGACGCCGCCTCGCCCTCCCCCACCGGCGTGGCCGCCACCGCGACCGCGTCCCGTACCCCCCTGAGCACCACGCCGCTGATCGTGGCGATCTTCCTCGCCGTCGTGGCCGGTGGTGGCATCGCGGGCTGGATCGCGGCGGGCCGGGCCGCCCGCCGCCGTGAGGAGAACCCATGACGACCAAGCAGGACCTCACCGAGGAGACCACGGCGGAGCAGCCGGAACCGGCGCCCAAGCTCGAGGAGCGGCCCCTCGCGCGGGACGCGGCCGAGCCCGCGTCACCCCCCGCCGACCAGGACACGCCCGAGCCTGCGACGCGACCCGCCACGCAGGACGCGACTGCCACCGCAGCGGGCGAGACAGCCACCGTGGCGGGCGAGACTGCCACCGTGGCGGGCGAGACTGCCACCGTGGCGGGCGAGGCTGAGCGGGCCGCCGCCGGGAGGCGGGCCGGGTTCACGCGGGCCCGCGTCCTGGGAGCGCTGGCGGCGATGGTGGCGGCCGCGCTGGCGGCGACGGCCGTCCTGCAGTCGATGTCGGCCTCCCAGGCCCGGGACGCGCTGGCCAGGTTGGAGGCCGAGCGGGCCCTGCGCGTGGAGGTCTCGGGTGCGGCGAGCTCGTTCGGCCAGGCCCTGCTCAGCTACGACTACCAGAACCTGCAGGCCACCCGCTCGACCGTGATCTCGCAGGCCACGGGCGACTTCCTGGCCACCTACGACGAGGCGTTCGGCGGCGCGATGGCCCAGGTCATCGTCAAGCTCAAGGCCGTCTCGCACGCCACGGTCCGCGAGGTCTACCTGTCGGACGTGGACGACGCCCTGGCCCACGCCATCGTCGTGGTGGACCAGCAGGTCAACACCGCCCAGGCGATTCGCTCCGTGAAGGACTCCCACCTTAAGATCACGCTGGTGAAGCAGCAGGGCGTCTGGAAGATCAATGACGTGACCGTCCTCGGTGCGGCCAAGGAAGACCAGTACAAGCTCGACGGCGAGAAACAGGACTGACCATTCACCCGGTTGCCATGGGCGGCAGGCCCGACGAGATCAACGCCCCGATCGGCTGGCTGACGGCCGTCGAGCGCGAGCGCGCCGCCCGCTTCGGGCACGAGGCCGACCGGCAGTCGTTCGTCGCGGCCCACCTGCTGGTGCGGCTCTGCGCCGCCGCCTTCCTCGGCGCGGAACCGTCCGGGCTGACGTTGTTACAGCACTGCGACGTGCACGGCCCTGGTCACGGCAGGCCGTACCTTGACGGATTCCCGCAGGTGAGCGTCAGCCTCAGCCACACGCGCGGCTACGTCTGCGCGGCGGCGGGCCCCGGCCGCGTCGGCGTGGACGCGGAACGTGTGCCGCCCGGCCCGCTGGACGAGGCACTCGCCGCGGTGGCGCTCACCCCCCGCGAGCGTGCCACGGTCACCGGCAACGACGACCTGATCAGGCTCTGGACGCGGAAGGAGGCGCTGATCAAGCGCGGCGAGCTGACCATCGACGCGATGGCCGCCGACCATGACTGGACGCGCTCTCACCTGCTGGAGTGGAGCGTCGAGCCGGATATTGTAGTTGCCGTTATCACCGATGCCCCAGCCGCCAGGGTGCCTGTTCCCGGATAGCCTGTAGGCATGTTCTATCGCAAGCCCCTCGAGGAGCGCATCGCCGAGCGCGTGGCCGCGCGCAAGCCTCTTGAAGAAGGCAAGACCTTCGAACATGGCCCGGCCAAGTTCGTGTTCGTCTCGCTGATCGTGGGTGTCGTGGTCATCCACTTCGTCGGGTTGGCGATCGTCATGGCGTTCAGCTAGACGCTGCGGGGCCCGCGTGGGGCGAGAAGGTCCGGGCCGCAGGGTCACTCTACGTGCGCTAGATTGGAGATCATGAGCGCGCCTCGCTGGCTTTCTCCCGCTGAGCAGCGTTCCTGGCGAACCCATCTCGCCCTGCACAGGCTCCTCATGCACCGCCTCGACCGCGAGCTGCAGGAGCACGGGCTGTCGCTGAACGACTACGAGATCCTGGTCAACCTCTCCGAGAGCCCGGAACGCCGGATGCGGATGAGCGACCTGGCCGACGCGACCATCCAGTCGCGCAGCAGGCTGTCGCACCAGATCTCCCGCATGGAGGCCAAGGGCCTGGTCACCCGGGAAGACTGCCGCGACGACCGGCGCGGCACCTTCGCCGTCCTCACCGGCGAAGGCTGGGAGACCATCGAGCGGGTGGCGCCCTACCATGTCGCAAGCGTCCGCGAGCACTTCGTCGACCAGCTCACCGACGACCAACTGGAAGCGCTCCAGACCGCCTTCGAGCCGATCGTCGAGCAGCTGAAGAAGCTGCGCTGACACCCAACCGATACCTGCGACGGCTCACGATCGTTCCTGGCGGCTCGCTACCATCCCCGCATGCTCCGAAAGCTGCTGCTGCTCCTCGTTTTCGCGCTGGTGTCAGCCTGCTCGTCAGGCGGCGGGGGCGAGCTGCCCGCCGGGCCCGACCTGATGAAGAAGTCGGCCGAGGCGATGAAGGCGGTGAAGACCGCCGCGTTCTCCATCTCCACCGACGGCAAGCCCAAGGTGCCGGTGAAGAAGGCCGACGGCAGGCTGACCGCCGCGGGCGACGCCGACGGCACGATCACCATCGACCTGGGAATCGGCCTGCAGGAGATCACGTTCGCGCTGGTCGGCGACACCGTCCACTTCAAGGGGCCGACGGGCGGCTTCCAGAAGATGACCAGGAAGGACTTGGCGCAGCTCTACGACCCGTCGCTGATCCTCGACCCCGGTAAGGGCCTCGCGCACCTCCTCGCCACGGCCGGCGACCCGCGCGTCGAGGCGGAGGAGGACGGCGCGTACCGGGTCGCCACGACCTTCTCCGGGCAGGTGCTCGGCACGCTGGTGCCCGGCGTCACACAGGGCGTCAACGCCACGGTCTGGGTCGACAAGGCGTCCAGCAGGCTCACCAAGGTCAGCCTGCCGTTGCAGGACGGCACCGTCACGGTGGCCCTGCGCGACTACGACGCGCCCGTCACGGTCACGCCGCCCCCCGCCGGATGAGGCGCGCCCGCCGGGTCGCGCTCGGCGTCGGCGGGGCGGTGGTGCTGCTCGCCGCGCTCGACGCGTACGTGGTCGTGACCGTCCTGATCGACATCGCCGAGGACCTGGACATCGCGCTGAACCGGCTGGAACGGGTCACTCCCGTGGTGACGGGCTTCCTGCTGGGGTACGTCGCCGCGATGCCGCTGCTCGGGCAGCTGTCCGACCGGTACGGCAGGCGTCCGCTGATCCACGCCTGCCTGGGGGCGTTCGCGCTCGGCTCGGTCCTGACGGCGCTGGCGGCCTCGGAGCTCATGGTGGTGGGCGGGCGGACGCTCCAGGGCGTCGCGGGGGGCGCGCTGCTGCCGATCACGATGGCCCTCATCGGCGACCTGTGGGACGTGCGCGAGCGTCCGCTGGCGCTGGGAGCGGTGGGGGCCGCCCAGGAGCTGGGCAGCGCTCTCGGGCCGCTGTACGGCGGGCTGCTGGCGTTGACGCCGGGCCTGTCGGTGCTGGGGGTGGAGGTGGGCGGCTGGCACGCCATCTTCTGGATCAACGTCCCGCTGGCGGGGCTCGCCGCTCTCGCCGTCCACCACACCGTCCCCCCACCCCGCCCTTCACCACTCCCCGACGCCTCCACCCCACCGCCCCCGGCACCTCTCGTCTCCGGCGCGGCGCCTCCACCCCTCACTTCCTCCCAGACGCCCGGCGACTGCGGCCTCGAAGAGAGCGAGTCGGAAGGCGGCTGGAGTGAGGGGCCCTCGGCGCCGACGGGCCAAGCGGCTGGCGGGGTAGACGGCGTCGGTGGTGCGCTGCTGGCGCTGGCGCTGGCTTTGCTGGTGGTCGGCGTTTACAACCCTGAGCCCGCCAGGGCCGTCCTGCCGCCCTGGGGTTGGCCGATGATCGGCGCGGGGGTCTTGGCAGGGGCCGGGTTCGTCTGGTGGGAGGTGCGCAGCCCGGTCCGGCTGCTCGACCTGTCGGCGACGCGCAAGGGGCCGCTGCTCGCGACGCTGGCGGTGAGCTTCCTGACAGGTGCGGCGCTCCTGGTGACCATGGTGTTCGTCCAGTTCACCGCGCAGACGCTGCTCGACATGGACGCGCTGGAGGCGTCCCTGCTGCTGGGGAGGTTCCTGCTCGCGCTGCCGGTCGGCGCGGTGCTCGGCGGCTTGCTGGCTCGCCGGCTCGGCGACCGCGTGCTGGCGGTGGCGGGCCTGCTGGTCGCCGCCGCCGGGTACGCGCTGATGAGCCGCTGGCCGCTGGACCTGGCGAGCGCCGGTCTCCAGGTGGACGTCGACCTGGTGGTCGCCGGGCTGGGCCTGGGCCTGGTGATCGCGCCGGTCTCGGCGGCGGTGCTGCGGGTGACCCCGGCCGCGCAGCACGGCGTGGCCTCGGCCGCGGTCGTGGTGGCCCGGATGATGGGCATGCTGATCGGCATCGCGGGGGTGTCGGCGTGGGGCTTCCACCGCTTCCAGTCACTGACGGCCCACCTGGACACCCCGCTGCCGGTCGGCGTGGACGCGGTGACCTATGCCAGGCGGCTGGCGGAGTACACGGCGCGGGTGCGGGCCGCGCTGCATGTCGAGTACACCGAGATGTTCCTGGTCACGGCGGTCATCTGCGTGCTCGCCGCCGCCGTGGCGATCTTCGTGCCCGGACGCGCCGAGTCGGCCGGGCCCACACCGCAGAGCTTCAGCAAGCGCTAGCTCGACGCCGCCCATTCCCGGCCTCCGTCAGTGGGAAGCATCGCCGTACCGAGCCCGCGCCCTGACCCGCCGGCCCGCCCGGTCAGGCGGGCCGGCGGGTGACACGGCCGAGGGTGTCAGGGCGTGAGGCGGTGCAGGTCACGCGGGAAGAGGGTGGCCTGGCGGACGTTGGCCGCGCCCGTCAGCCGAGCGGTCCAGCGTTCCAGCCCGATGGCGAACCCGCCGTGCGGCGGCATCCCGTACGCGAACGCCTGCAGATACCCCTCGTACGGCTCCGAAGGCTCTCCCCTGGCGGCCAGCGCGTCCAGGTAGTCCTGGTGGCGGTGCAGCCGCTGCCCGCCCGTCACCAGCTCCAAACCCCTGAACAGCAGGTCGAACCCGTTGGAGTACGCGGGCCTGGACGGGTCCGGATGGGTGTAGAAGGGACGTTTGGCCATCGGGTACCCGGTGACGAACAGGAACTCCGAGCCGTGCTCCCGCACCGCCCACTCCGACAGCCGGCGTTCCTGGGCCGGAGACAGGTCGGGCTCCTCCTCGCCGGTGAGCCGCTGCGCTTCGGTGAAGTGGATGGCGGGGATCTCCGCGGGCACGTCCGGCAGCGCGACGCCCAGGGCGGCTACGGCCGGCGCGGCCTGCTGCCGCACCGACTCCAGCATCCCGGACACGGCCTCGCGCAGCACGGCCATCACGTCCCGGTGGTCGCGGACGAAGCCCAGTTCGGCGTCCAGGCTCGTGTACTGCGCCAGGTGACGGGCGGTGTCGTGCGGCTCGGCGCGGAAGACGGGCCCCACCTCGTAGACCCGCTCGAGCACCCCGACCATCGCCTGCTTGTAGAACTGCGGCGACTGGGCGAGGTAGGCGGGACGGCCGAAGTAGTCGATGCCGAAGACGTTCGCGCCCGACTCGGTGGCCGATGCGACGATCTTCGGCGTGTGGATCTCGGTGAACCCGAGCCGGTCGAGCGCCTGCCTGAACCCCGCCACGCTGGCCGCGGCGATCTCCAGTGGCGCCCTCAGCAGCGGGTGGCGCAGCGTGACCGGCGCGTGGTCGAGGATCGTGGGCAGCGCCGCCGGCACCGTCGGCCGGTACAGCTCGAACGGCGGCCCCTGGACGGGCTCCGCCAGGACTTCGACCTCCGGCGAGGTCAGCTCGGCGCCGCCCGGCGCCTGCGGGTTGGCCGTCACGGTGCCGGTGACCCGCACGACGCTCTCCTCGGCGGGCAGGTCGCCGTGGCTGACGACCTGCGCCAGCCCGGAACGGTCTCTGACGACGAGGAAGGACACGGATTTCAGCAGCCGGCGGCGATGGACCCAACCGGCGATCGTCACTCGTTGGCCGGCGTGCTCAGCGAGCTCCGCCGACAGGATACGAGAGATCATCACAGCTCCTCTTGAGGAATTGCATGACCCCTTGGGAGTGCGGGGGAGAAGGGAACTCCCGGTGCCACCGCACTTTCGCCGCCTCACCGAGGCGGCCTCGACGACCCTATGACGGGGGCCGACCGGCGGGGCATTTCCTCCCCGCACTCAGGAGTGTCTTCGCCAGGGGGGCACGGGGCCGCCTTCACAGCTGCCGGCGGCTCTCTGAGCCCGCGCCGGACCCTGGCTACTCGTCTCCGTCAACGTATTGCCGTGAATGTTACCGCATCTACTTCTTCGCCTGGTTGCCCTTGCGCTTCTCGCGGATCTTCATGGTGACGTCGATCGGCGACCCGGCGAAGCCGAACTCCTCGCGAATGCGGCGTTCGATGAACCGGCGGTAGGTCTCCTCCAGCCAGCCCGAGGTGAACAGCACGAACTTGGGCGGCTCGACCGACGCCTGGGTGGCGAAGAGGATCTTCGGCTGCTTGCCGCCGCGCACCGGCGGCGGGGTCTGCTGCACGAGCTCGGTCAGGAACGCGTTCAGCCTGGACGTCGGCACCCGGGTGGACCACGAGTCGAGCGCCTTCTCCAGCGCGGGAACCAGCCGGTCGAGGTGACGGCCGGTCTTGGCGGAGATGTTGACGCGCAGCGCCCAGGGGGTGCGGACGAGCTGCCGGTCGATCTCCTTCTCCAGGTAGTAGCGGCGGTCCTCGTCGACGAGATCCCACTTGTTGAACGCGACCACCATCGCCCGGCCCGACTCGATCACCAGGCTGATGATCCGCAGATCCTGCTCGGTGAGCACCTCGCTCGCGTCGATCAGCACGATCGCCACCTCGGCGCGCTCCAGCGCGGACCTGGTGCGCATGGCGGCGTAGAAGTCGGCGCCCTGCAGCTCGCGGTCGCGCCGCCGGATGCCGGCCGTGTCGATGAAGCGCCAGGTGCGCCCGCCCAGCTCGATCAGCTCGTCGACCGGGTCGCGGGTGGTTCCGGCCATCGGGTCGACCAGCACCCGCTCCTCGCCCGCCAGCTTGTTGAGCAGCGAGGACTTGCCGACGTTGGGCTTGCCGAGCAGCGCCACCCGGTACGGGCCGCGCTCGGTCTCGAACTTCTCGCGCGGGGTTTCGGGCAGCGCGTCGAGCATGACGTCCAGCAGGTCGCCGCTGGAGCGGCCGTGCAGGGCCGAGACAGGGTACGGCTCGCCCAGGCCGAGCGACCAGAGCGCGGCGGCCTCCAGCTCCAGCTGCTGGTTGTCGACCTTGTTGGCGGCCAGGATGACCGGCTTACCCGACTGGCGCAGCACCGAGCCGACGATCTCGTCGGAGTCGGTCGCGCCCACGGTGGCGTCGACGACGAACACGATGACGTCGGCCAGTTCGACGGCGACCTGGGCCTGCTCGGCGATGCGCAGGTTCATGCCGGTGGCGTCAGGATCCCAGCCGCCGGTGTCGACGACGGTGAAGCGGCGGCCCCGCCAGTTGGCGTCGTAGGTGACGCGGTCGCGGGTGACGCCGGGCACATCCTCGACGACCGCCTCGCGGCGGCCGATGATGCGGTTGACCAGCGTGGACTTGCCCACGTTCGGCCGCCCGACGATGGCTACGACGGGCAGCGGACCGCTGTCGCCGTGCTCTTCGGAAATTTCGAGATCGTCGAGCTCAGCCTCGACCCAATCCCCAGTCGACACGATTGTTCGTCCTTAGTGAGTACCGCACCCTCAGGCGCGCTCGTATGAAGGGTCGCGGCCGTTTCGCTCCGCGACCAGACTCAGCACCTCGGCGATGACCTCTTCCAGGTTCAGCGCGGTGGTGTCGAGCTCGATGGCGCCAGCCGCCACCGAGAGTGGGTCCGTCTTGCGTGTGGAGTCGAGAGTGTCGCGCCTGGCCATGGCGGCCTGCTGCGCCTCGACCGTGCTGCCCGCCAGCTCCGCGGAGCGGCGCTGGGCCCGCGCCTCGGCGCTGGCCGTCAGGTAGACCTTGACGGTGGCCTCGGGGGCGACCACCGAGGCGATGTCGCGGCCTTCGACCACGATGTCGCCCGCGCCGATGATCTTCCGCTGGAGCGCGACGAGCCTGGAACGCACCTCGGGCACCGCGGCGACGACGGAGACCGCGCCGGTGACCTCGACCTCTCTGATCGGCCCCGCCACGTCGACGCCGTCGACGTGGATGCTCGGGGCGTCGGGGTCGGTGCCCGACGTGATCTCCGGCTCGCCGGCACGCGCCGCGATCGCCTCGGAGTCGGCCAGATCGACGCCCTGCTGGAGCATCCACCAGGTCATCGCCCGGTACATCGCACCGGTGTCAAGGTAACGCAGCCCGAGCGCCCGGGCGACCCCGCGCGACGCGCTCGACTTGCCCGACCCCGAAGGGCCGTCCATGGCGACGACCAGACCGGCCACGGCCTCTCCCTCTTCACGTTCTTGACCCAACCTGAAGAGGCTACCGCCTCGGGAAGGCCGCCATGGACGACCGTCACGCGCGCACCGCCCTCCCCTGCCGTTCACAGCGGACGCGCGAGGACGGCTCAGCCGGCGATCCAGCTCCCGTGGAAGCCCAGCGGCACCCTGGCGGGCAGGTGGACGGTGGCGACCGGCTCCCCCGTGAAGTCCTGGGCCGAGAGGATCACCAGGTCGGCGGCGCCCCTGACCGGGTCGTTCACGAACGCCATCACGTACCCGTCGTCCTCGGCCCGGTCCTCCCCCGCGCCGCCCGCGCCCACGAACACCGGCTCGCCCACGTACGCGCCCCGCCCGAACCGGCGAGACTCCTGGACTCCCCGCTCCAGGTCATGCTTGATCAGCGTGTTGTCGAAGGCGTCGTCGGGCAGGTCCTCCAGCTCGGTGTCGGCCGGGTAGAGCACGTCCACGAGGTCGTGGGCGACGGCGGTGTACCCGTAGCGGTACGGCCGCCCGATGAGCCGCTCGTCCATCCGGGGGAACTCCTGCGGGCGGTCGTCGAGCCTGGTCGCGGCGACCGTGCCGGATGCCGGGTCGATCCGCCAGCGGTCGAGTGTGGGCGCGCCGCCCTGGCAGAGCCGGGCGTCGACGAACCGCTTCGGGTAACGGACCACGTCCACCACCACCTGGTCGCCGTCGTCGAAGGCGTTGAGGGTGTGGAAGACCCAGCACGGCTCGACGTCCATCCACCGCACCTCGCCCGTGGCGCGGGACATCAGCCCCAGCCGCGCGCCGTGCGCGTCGTTCCACGCGTACGGCAGGGGCGTCCCCTTCTCCATGTGGGCCATGCTGAACGTCACCGGCAGGTCGTAGATCACCACATAGCGCTCGGTCAGCGCGAAGTCGTGCAGCATCGGGGCGTCGGCGATCGGGATGTCCCTGGTGGAGATCACCGTGCCCATGGGGTCGATGACGATGTGCTGGTGGTGGTCCCAGCCGAAGTAGTAGGCCATCGCGTGCAGCTCGCCGGTGGCGGGGTCGAGGTGGGTGTGCGCGGCGAAGCCCCCGGTCAGCCCGCCGTCGAAGTCGCACGGGCCGATGGTGCCGAGCTCGTAGTCCAGCTCGTACGGACGCGCCCCGGCCTCGACCGTCGCGAAGGTGCGCCCCGCGAGCCCGATGACGTGCGTGTTGGCGGCGAAGTCGATGCCCTCGTGGACCGGCCCCGGCCGCGGCTCCTCGCGCAGCCGCTCGGCGACGTGGGCGCTGCGTACCCACCGGTTGCGGTACCACTCGGCCCGGCCGTCGCGCAGCCGCACCCCGTGCACCATCCCCTCGCCGAGGAACAGGTGGGCGGCGCCGGGATCGTCGAGGCTGAGCGGGTTCGGCCCGCTGCGCAGGTAGCGGCCGTCGAGCTCGGCCGGGATGCGGCCGGTGACGTCCAGGTCGAAGGCGGTGATCTCTTCGGCGACCGGGGTGAATCCGCCTTTGAAGGGAGTGGTCATCATGCGCTCCTCTCGTCGAGCTTGTCGTCGGGCCGATCATCGGAAGGCAGGTCATCGGGAGGCAGGAACGGCGTGAGGACCGAGTCGCAGAGCAGCCGGTAGCGCTGCGAGGACATGGGCTCGTCGAAGTAGCCGGAGATCTCCAGGCTCACGGCGCCGTGCATCGCCATCCACAGCACGTCGGCGATCTCCTCCGCCGTGCCGCCGCGCAGCCGCCCCTCCTCCAGGCAGCGGGCCACGCCCTCGACCAGGATGAGGAACGACCGCTTGGCGGTCTCCAGCGCGTCCGGGCTGGGCGAGAACCCGGCGATGGCCCCCTGGAACATGACCCGGTAGTAGTCGGACTCGGAAAGGGCGTAGGCGCGGTAGACCTGGAGGCCGGTGCGCAGCCTGGCCAGGGAGTCGCGGTCCTCCGGCAGGTCCAGCAGCCTGCGCTCGACCCTGGCGAAGCCCTCCAGCCAGAGCGCCTCCGTGAGGCTGTCCTTGCCGCCGAAGAGCGTGTAGATGACCTTCGTGGAGCATCCGACCTCGGCGGAGATGCGCCGGACGGTCAGCGCCACGGGCCCCTCGGTGACGAGCAGATGGGTGGCGGCGTCGAGGATCGCCGCCCGTACGACGTCCTGCCCCTCCTGCTGAGCCTGCTGGTACACGGTCATCCGGTAACGCCGTTTCTGCTCGGTAACGCTGTTACCGCGTTTCTATCCCTGACTGGGGCGATCGTCAACCCTTCGCACACCAACTACTCTTTGCGTTCGCTTCGTTACATATCGTCACTTACTGGGCACTTTTAGTCACATGAAAAAGAAAGTGAATCCGATCGAGCTTCAGAAGCACCTCTCCGGCGTCGACTACCCGGCCAAGCGGGAGGACCTGGTGAGGGCTGCACGCGCGAAGGGAGCGGACCAGGAGATGCTGCAGGCGCTCCAGGCCATTCCCGACCGTGAGTACGACGGTCCGAGCGCCGTAAGCCAGGCGCTCAGCCGGCACTGAGGCCGATCGCAGAGAGTACGAGGCCGGCCGGGTCCACGTGGGGTGTGCGATCCGGCCGGCCCCGTCCATGCCGGCGGCCCCTGCTCACTTGAGCGCGTCACTTGAACGCGTCACTTGAACGCTGCCGACAGGCGGAACAGCGCGACGGGCACCAGACCGCGCTTGAGCAGCCGGTAGCTGGGCATCGGGCTGCTGCTCACCGTCTCCTTGTAGCGGACCGCCCACCGCCCGGCCAGGTACCACCTGCGCGGGGTGTCGTCGGGGTGGGTGAACTGGATGACGGCGTCGCGGCGTCCCAGGCTCACGGGCTGGTGCACGTACCCGAAACGGAACGCTCTGGGGGTCCTGCCGCGCAGTTCGGCGGCGAGGGCGTCGGCAGCGTGCAGTCCGGTCGGGACGCCGCCCTGGCAGGTGCCGTGCATGACGCCGAACGGCTGGCTGACCGCCGCCGCGTCGCCCACCGCGTAGACGTCCGGATGCGACACCGAGCGGAGCGCCGAGTCCACCACGACGCGTCCGCGGCTGTCCACGGTGAGCCCCGCCTGCTCGGGCAGGGGCAGGCCCCGGGTGCCCGCGGTCCAGAGCGTGGCGTCAGAGGGGATCCGCTCGCCTCCGGCCAGCTCGACCGCGTCGGGCAGCACCTTGGTGACGACCGCGCCGTCGCGGACCTCGACGCCGAGCCTGCGCAGCGCCCTGTCGAGGTGCGCGCGGGCCTTGGCACCCATCATGGCGCCGGGCCGCCCTCTGGTCAGGAGGACGACACGCAGCCCGGGGTGCGCCTCCGCCAGTTCGGCGGCCGACTCGACGCCGGTGAGGCCGCCACCCGCGACCACGACGGTCCCCTTGTCGCGCGCCTTGTCGGGCCCCTCGTCGAGGCCCTTGTCGAGCCCGCGCAGCCTGGACGCCAGCCGCACCGCCTGGTCGTGGTCGTCGTAGTCGTAGGCGTGCTCCGCCACGCCGGGCACCGACATGTCCGTGACGCTGCCGAGCGCGTAGATCAGCTTGTCGTAGCCCAGCACCCGCTCACCGACCGTCACCTCGCGCCGGACGGGGTCCAGCCGGGTGACGAGCCCCAGCACGCACTCGATGCCCGTGCCGGCGATCACCTCGTCGATGGAGTGGTCCGCCAGCCGCTCACCGGCCGCCGTCTGGTGCAGCCTGAGCCGCTCGGTGAACCGCGGGGACGCGTTGACCAGCGTCACCCTGCCACCGTGACGGCGGGTCCGGACGGCGGCCCTGATCGCGGCGGCGATGCCCGTGTAACCGGCTCCGAGTACCAGAATGTCGGTCATTCTCCCCTACCTCCTCGTTCCGCCCTGAAGACGGATCGAGAAGGCCGGGATGTGACATCTACGGAACCTGCCAGCCCCGCTCGTGCAGCGCCTCGGTCAGCACCACCGCGGCGTCGGGCTGGACCGAGACCTCGGCGATGCCCAGCGGCAGGCCGGGCGCGTGCTCAAGCCGGACGTCCTCGACGTTCACCCCGACCTCGTCGCACACCTGGAACAGCCGGGCGAGCTGACCGGGACGGTCGCCGATGACCACCTGCACCACCACGTACGCGGGAGCGGGCCCGCCGTGCTTGCCGGGAATGCGCCCGTGACCGGTGACGCCGCGCTTGAGCAGCTGGGTGATCTCGTTGGTGGCGGTGCCGTCGCCGTCGGCCAGCGCGCGCAGCGCGGTCGCGGCCTCGGCCAGGTCGCGGGAGACCGCCTCCAGCACCTCGGCCACCGGAGTCGCGTTGCCCG